>JAFMRP010000022.1 GCA_017354095.1 Ktedonobacteraceae bacterium | reverse complement strand
CCCCCGCACGAGGACATTACCCTCGTTGAAGATGGCGACTACCTCACCCTGGCAGGAGAAAGCTACCGCGTCATCTGGACGCCAGGCCACAGCGACGGGCTGATCTGCCTCTTCCGCGAACGCGACGGCGTCTTCCTGGCCTCAGACCACATCCTGCCACGCATCACACCTAACATTGGCCTCTACTCCACACATGATCGCCCCAATCCCCTCGGCGACTACCTGGCTTCGCTGGAAAAAGTGTCACCGCTACCGGCAAGCATTGTACTGCCCGGGCACGGCGAACCACTGCACGATCTGGCCGGACGCATCACTGAACTGGCCGCCCACCACGAGGAACGCGCCAACCGACTGCTGCATATGCTGACAGAGAAACCACAACACGCCTATGCACTGACTGAACAGATGTTTGGCGAACGGCTGAAAAACGACGAAGCCCGGCGTATGGCCACGGCTGAGGTGCTATCACACCTGGAGTACCTGCGCCTGCAGGGCAAGCTGACACAACAACGCACCCCGGACGACCTGATCCTCTACACACCGTAATATTTTCAGCAAAACTCATATGCCTGGAGCGATAGCACACAGCCAGTAAATAGCGCCCTATAGCTCATCTTCCAGGAACCTTTCCATGACAGATTGAAAAATATCACACCAGAGATGAATTTTTCCATATGCGATGGTGTAACTAGAAATCGTTTGCTCGCACTAAGGCAGAGCCTATCTGCGCCCGCTTGTGAGGCCAGTTTTCAAATTATGCGATTGTTGTGAAGCGGCTCTAGAAGCCGCTTCACTCTATGTGTTACGCCAGGAAGCGAAGTGACATGCTTGTATTTCTCAAATTCACGTGCTATACTCCTAGACGGCAGTGAGGTATTAATGTCGCTCTACAGGCCCCACAAGGTTCTACATTGGGACAGGAAAAGCGACGAGTGTTGATTGTTGCAAGGAGGAAATTGAACTATGGCCAAAGAAACCAAACAGGCAACCGCATCCAATACGATTGGTCGCCAGGAACTTTCACGGCGTATCGCTAAACAGGTCAACATTTCCCAGAAACAGGCCGGAGAAGTACTGGAAGCTACGCTCGACTCCATTCGCGAAGCCCTGCAAAACGGAGACGAGGTACGTCTGGTAGGCTTCGGCTCCTTCAAAGTTCGCCGCAGTGCGGCACGCAAGGGAGTCAACCCACGAGACCGCAAACCTATCGAAGTGCCCGCGAAAGACCGCGTGCGCTTCGCACCCGGCAAGGAACTCTCAGAGGCCGTTCTCAAGAAGTAGTTAGCTGTGTCCTCAACCTCACTGCCACAACCTTTATAGCCCCCTGCGAGCAGCTGGCGAAACACTACCTCGCCAGGTCCGCCTTCGCAGGGGCTATAAGCATGTCCACAACCATGCTTTCGGCCAATAGTGTGCCAGATACAACTATTGGCCCCCCAACTATAGCATCTCATCCAGATATAGGGTACAATATTCGTTGGGCATGAAGGTGTAAAGAAACACAGCGCAGTGTGCCAGGGCAACAACCCCACCTCATACAATGTCGTATGATCAGGCAGCTATGCAATTGTGCCACCATTTTACTGATATAACCAACCTATTTACACACAAGGGGGGCCTATGGCGATCAGCAATGCTACGCTAGCAGGTTTAACTCGTACACAACTCCTGGAAATGCACTATACCATGGCGCTCCTGCGTCGTTTCGAAGAAAAAAGCGCGGAAGAATATACTCGCGGTAAAATTGGCGGCTTTATGCACCTGTACATCGGACAGGAAGCTGTAGGCGTCGGTAGCATCGCGGCTCTGCGCCAGACCGATATTATCCTGAGCAGCTACCGAGAACACGGGCACGCACTGGCAAAAGGCATGGCCCCCGGCGCAGTAATGGCAGAACTGTATGGAAAAATCACCGGCTGCAGCAAAGGAAAAGGCGGCTCCATGCATATGTGGAGCAGCGAATTGGGAGTATGGGGCGGCAACGGTATCGTGGCCGCGCAACTACCCATGGCGGCCGGCGCAGCCCTGGCAGCACAATATAGAGGTGAAGATACCGTGGTCGTCTGCTATTTCGGCGACGGCGCGGTCGACGAGGGCGCCTTCCACGAATCGCTCAACCTGGCCTCCCTCTGGAAATTGCCGGTAGTCTACATCTGCGAAAATAACCAGTATTCCATGGGTATGGCCGTTGAAAAGGCCTGGGCGGTCGATAATCTGGTGCCACGCGCTACCGCACATAATATGCCCGGCGAGCAGGTTGATGGCATGAATATCCTCAACGTCTATGAGGCAACCAGACGCGCCGTAGAGCGCGCACGCAGCGGCCAGGGACCCACGTTGCTAGAAGCAAAAACTTATCGTTTCCGCGCACACTCCATGACCGATCCCGCCTACTATCGCACACGCGAAGAAGAACACGAATGGCGCACTCAGCGCGACCCCATCGGCATCTTCGAAAAATTGCTGCTTGAAAATAGCATCGGATCACAGGCCGAATTCGACGAAAATGACGCCAGAGCCACCCAGGCTGCCGAAGACGCTGCCGAATTCGCCGAACAGAGCGAATTCCCTTCACCAGACGATCTCTATACCGATATACTGGCGGACAATTCCACAGCACTTAGCTACCGCTACGAGAGGAACTAACCATCTATGCGAGTGATTACGTATCGTGATGCGCTGCGCGAAGCCATTCGCGAGGAGATGCAGCGCGACGAGCGTGTGTTTATTATGGGCGAGGATATCGCCGGCTATGGCGGCACCTACGCTGTTACCAAAGGTCTGATTGAGGAATTTGGCGAAAAACGCGTGCGCGATACTCCCCTCGCGGAAGAGGTCATTACTGGCGCGGCTATCGGCGCAGCACTCAATGGCCTGCGCCCCATCCTGGAAATTATGACGATCAATTTCAGCCTGCTGGCAGCCGACCAGATTATCAATAGCGCAGCCAAATTCCGCTATATGTTCGGCGGCCAACCAAACATTCCCCTGGTTGTGCGTATGACAGTCGGCGGCGGCGCGCAGCGCGGCGCACAGCACTCCCAAATGTTTGAAACGATATATGCCCATATCCCGGGGCTGAAAGTCGTCATACCTGCCACACCCTACGACGCCAAAGGAATGCTCAAATCGGCGGTGCGTGACTCGGATCCCGTTATCTTCCTTGAACACGAACTGCTTTATAACATAAAGGGCGAGGTGCCTGATGAAGGCGTTGAGTACACTGTGCCGCTCAACCAGGGGGATATCAAACGCCCAGGACGCGATGTAACCATTATTTCGCTATCGCGTACACTTCACCTGGCCCTGCAGGCTGCCGAAGACCTGGCGAAAGAGGGTATCGAAGCCGAAGTGCTCGATCCACGCTGCGTTCGCCCCATCGATATCGACCTGATTGTCGATTCGGTCAAGAAAACCAATCGCGTCGTGATCGCCCAGGAGGGCTGGAAGTTCTACGGTACAGGTCAGGGACTGGCCGCGCTGATCTATGAGCACGCCTTCGACTATCTGGATGCTCCAATTCAGCATGTCACCAGCGCCGATGTGCCCATGCCCTACTCCAAACCCCTGGAACGCGCGGCACTGCCGAAAAAAGAGGAAATTATCAACGCGGTAAAGGCCATCGTCCCCGCCGCCCTCGCGCAGCGCTAAACATCTTTTCTGTACTCTCAACCGACAGAGGTCAAAGGGGAAAGAGCAATACCCTTACAAGGTATTCCTGCCACCTCTCTTCTCCTGGACAGGGGTCAAGGGGACGGTAGTCCCCTTGCGGGGTGCGGGGTGTCCCCGCCACCTCTCTCTTCTCTCGCCGCCGTAGGCGGCGAAAGGAATCAGTCGTTATATAATCAGAGGTCTCCATGAAAACAGTCGATATGCCCAAAATGGGCGATACCATGGAAGAAGGCAAGATTCTCCACTGGCTCAAAAAAGAAGGTGACCAGGTCAAAAAAGGCGAACCCCTTGCCGAAATCGAGACAGACAAAGTCAACATCGAAATAGAATCTTTCTCCAGCGGTATCCTGCGCAAAATTCTGGTCCGGGAAGGCGATTCCGCGCCTATCGGGGTCGCCATCGCGCTGGTAGGCACGGCCGATGAGCCACTGCCCGCCGATAGTACCTCGGCCACCACCGCGCAGCCGCAGACCACGGCGGCCAGCACAAACACCAGTACCAGTAACGGCTCCAGCGCTCCAGTCGCCGCCGCGACTGCTGCGCCACCACCGACTCCAGCAGCCGAGCCCGCTCGCGGTGGACGCATCTTTATCTCGCCCATCGCGCGCCGCCTAGCCGAAGAGCACCAGCTCGACTACTCACAGGTTCGCGGCACCGGCCCCAACGGTCGCATCATTAAGATGGATATCGAGGCCGCCCTGGCAACGCGCCAGGCTGTACCAGCCGCTTCCATCGTCGAGCAGCCCTACACGGCCCCCGCTGCTCCAGCGGCCCTGGCCGACGGCGATATCGAGATCCCACTGACTTCGATGCGCCGCACTATCGCACGCCGCCTCAGCCAGAGCGCACAGACGGCTCCACACATCTACATCACCAGCGTTATCGACACGGTCAAACTGGCCAGCCTGCGCCAGCAGATCAACGAGTACGCCGCTAAAGATCCTGCTCCCATCAAGATCAGCTACAACGATCTGATCGTCAAAGCGGTCGCACGCGCCTTGCAGCGCGTTCCCGCCGTCAATGTAGTCTTCGCCGAGGATCGCATCATCCAGAAGAAGCAGATCAATGTCGGCGTAGCCGTGGCGCTGGAACAGGGCCTGATCGTACCCGTAGTGCGCAATGTGGACCAGTTAAGCGTTCTCGAACTGGCCCGCGAGACGCGCCGCCTGGCCCAGGCCGCCCGCGATAATAAACTCAAACCCGATGATCTCACTGGCGGCACCTTCACCGTGAGCAATCTGGGCATGTTCGATGTCGATAGCTTTACAGCGATCATCAATCCTCCCGAGTCCGCTATCCTGGCGGTCGGCGCGATCACGCCAACTCCGGTAGTCGCGGATGGCCAGGTGGTGGTGCGCGACCGCGTGAAAGTAACGCTCTCCGCCGACCACCGCTCGATCGACGGCGCGCTCGCAGCCCGCTTCCTGCAAGAGGTGAAGCGGCTCATCGAGGAACCCTTCGGCCTGCTGCTCTAACCCGGAGCAACCATGGCGATGGAGGTGTTTATGTCAATACGCACAATCAATGGCGTCACGCTTGCCCTGCTGCAAGGCAACATTGTAGAGGTGCAGGCGGATGCCATCGTGAACGCGGCCAACTCAGGCCTGGCCGGCGGTGGAGGCGTCGATGGCGCCATCCACCGGGCCGGCGGCCCCACCATTATGGAAGCGTGCCGCAAGATTGGAGGCTGCCCCACCGGCAGCGCGGTGGCAACGACGGCGGGCCAGCTCAAAGCACAACACGTCTTTCACGCGGTAGGCCCGATCTACCGCTATGAGAGCGAACCACAGCGCCTGCTTGCCAGCGCCTACCAGGCCTGCCTGGACCTGGCCGAGCAGTATCAGCACCAGAGCATCGCATTCCCATCGCTCAGCACAGGCGCCTATGGCTATCCCGAACGCCTGGCCGCGCCCATCGCCCTGCGCACTGTGATTGAGCACATCAAAAAGCCCACCAGCCTGCGCCAGGTGACCTTCGTCCTGTTCGGCAGCAAGACCTTCAACGCCTATGAACAGGCCTTGCAGCAACTGCTGCCAGCACCATAACCACACCCGCCGCCACGCTCCATCCGGCAGTTCGCCGCAGCGCTGCCGGAGATCAAGCGTGATAACCTTGCCATGACCACCGCTAGAAACCAACACTTGTAACAAAACTAACAGTTTTTATGGCGGCCACACTCCATCAATAGCCTGCCAGCAAAAAGAAATCAGCAGCAACGAAACTAACACGTTTCCGCCTAAAAAAGTGTTAGTTCTGTTACAAGTGTTACTTCTGTTGGCTCCTCCACCCATGAATCGATGCCCTACACAGAACATTCAACCACCCTCGTCCCGCCTCTCAAGCGGCTGTGGATGGTTGTGAAGCTTCGTGAAGGATATGTGAAGCTTGCGTGAAGGGTTGAAATAGCCACATATCACATCGCGAAAAATACAGCTACGCTGCCGCTGGCGTACTCAACGTCCGTGCCACTTCATAATACCCTTGTACCACGCACTCCATCGCCTCAAACCAGCTGCGGCGCCGTGCCTCAAGTAGCGCCGCCTGCCCCATACGCACCCGGCTAGCCCGATCCCACACCAGCCGCTCCAGCAACGCGCGATACCGGTCAACCTGCTCCTGCTGGTCCATCTCCTGCGCATCAAGCAACAGCCCCGTTTGCTCATGGGTGACCAGGTCGCGCACCCCCTCAGCAAGCAGCCCCACCATCGGCAGACCAGAGGCCAGAGCCTCCAGCACCACCTGGCCAAACGTCTCAGTATATGAGGGGAAAGCAAATACATCAGCCGAAGCGTAAGCTCTGGCCAGATCTTCACCCTCCAGGTAACCGGTCAGTGTGACCGGAACGTCGCTCAGCTCCTGCCTGATCTCCACTGCCGCCGGTCCATCCCCCACGATCACAAGATGACAGCGCGTATGATCCATCCCCCGATAGGCCTGCACCAGTAAGCGCAGATTCTTCTCCCAGGAAAGACGGCCAACGTAAAGCAGCACCGTTTTACGCTCAGGCTCGACACGCCCCACCAGCCATTCGGCACGCAGAGCTTCGCTGCGCCGTTCAGGCAAAAACAGCTCCGTGTCAACACCACGCGGCCAGATGCGCAGGCGCTCAAAACCCTGCACCCGCAACATGGCCGCCGTAGATGGCGAGGGACAGAAAGTGAGCGCACACTGCGTATGGATAAAGCGATTGTAGAGCCACATCGGCCGGGTCAGCAACCCGAACCCGAAATGAGTACAATAAGCCGCCAGGTTAGTATGATACGAGGATACAACCGGCACCTGCAACAGGCGAGCCGCCGCCAGACCAGTCGCGCCAAGCACAACCGGATCAACCAGGTGTACCACCTCCGGTCGGAATTCCAGCAGGCGCCTCAGGAAAAGCGGGCGAAAAAAATTAAATCTGAGCTCAGGATAGAACGGCAGCGGCAGACCCCTCGTACCAATCACCTCAGCCCCGGCATAGTGCTCCATCCCACATTCCGGCCCCAGCAATAGTACCTGGTGACCAGCCGCCTGCAAATGCTCCAGCAACCTGGCCAATGTCCGCGTCACCCCGTCCAGCTTCGGCAAAAAATTTTCCGTGATAATAGCGATTCGCAAGCTGCACCACCCGGAATATTGAAAAACATACGGTGATATCGTCTGACAAATGGCTTACCCCTGTCACAATAAAGAAAGTAACACGTTGTAGTTAGTAGAGAGTTAAAGAGCGATTAGGTATCTGTAAAGCAAACACTAACAGTCGATTAATCGATTAATCGCTACCTCGTTACACATCGTTCTGCTCGGAGCACCGGCACGTAGGAACGCCAGAGCGTTCACACAGACTTCCCAGGAGCACCTACAGGCGCAAAAGACAGAAAAAACATTGCATGAATAGAGCCACGTCAAGACAGCACAAACAAGCCTGCACTGGCCCGCCACAGGCCCAAATATCCTAACGCAACCGCGCAAAAGGGACCATTTGTGAACAATTATTCAGGCTGTTCGTTATATCTAGTCAAAAGCTATAGTCATGTTTCTTTATAGCCAGGGAAGACGACTCAAGTGGAAGAGGTTCTCCTTTTTCTTAACAAAAAGAAGAATTGAAGGAAGCAGGTAAAAGTACGGTGAAGCGTCAATTTATGCATATTCAGCCATCCCAGAGGAACCGCCCTCCTGTCCAGCCCCCCACGGGGAAGGAACAGGCAGAGGAAACTTTTCCACAAGGCCCATCTGCTCATCCTGTGTCCTCACCACCACCTAGCCGGATGGCGGGAAAAGGGCTGCTCTCCGGCTGGAAAACAAGCAACCGTGGTCAGACCGCGGATCAGCCAACCAGCCCTACAGCTCCATTCGGCAATCCTGGCTCGAACAACGTTGCTCAACCAGGACCACACCAGTCTGGCGGCCCATTCATGCAGCCACAACAGCCACAGCAATGGTCAAATACCCCGCAACAGCGGCGACAGCCAATGCCCGGCCCACCAAACTTTGGCAGTGGCGCCCCACTCATACCCCAGGCCACATCACAGGCTCCTTCGCGCACATCCAGGCAGTCCAGCCCTCTCTCGCATCCCGCCGTCCCGCCACTTGTGCAGCAGGGTATGTCTATGCCAGGCATGTCGTCCAATCAATTCTCCTCTAATGAGTCACCCGCGGGACGACGATACCAGAGCGGCAGCCTGACAGGCTTTGAGCAAAATAAAGCGGCCTATTTCAACCAGGCCACAGTCGCCACACCACCTGCACCATCCTGGAAAATACCTGAACCACCCGACGGCCAGAAGCCCAAAGGTCGCGGCCGCAAAAAACGCCGCTTCCCCATCTGGGCACGGGTCATGCTGGGCATCCTGATCTTCTTCATTATTACTGGCGGCAGTGCCTACGCATATTATCAGATCAACTATGCTCCCGCCCTCAATAATATAACCGGCAAAAAAGCCATTCACGGCAATAAAACCGGCGACAATACAAACCAATCCAATAACACCGACAATAGCAACAACGTTCTGACCGGCAAACGCATCAATATCCTGCTGCTAGGCAGCGACAACGATGGAAAAAATGGGAATGATAAGTACCCACTTGCTCAGACCGATATTATCGTGACGGTTGATCCCACGACAAAATACGTTGGCATGCTCTCGATCCCACGCGATATGCAGGTCACGGACAATATATATGGCGGCGCGTATAAGCTGGACGAGATCTTCAGCTACGGCGCTCAGCACGCTAAAGCCAATGCGCCTGTGTCAGATATAATCTCTACCGCGGCAGGCCATGCCATGGACGTGATTGAGTACAACTATGGCATCCATATCGACCACTACGCGTGGGTCGGCCTGGACGGCTTCGTCAAAGTCATTGATACCGCTGGCGGCGTCGACATCGATGCACTCCACCCCATGGTTGACGATGACTACCCCGACGACGTCAACAATAAAACTACCGACAAACACGCCTACAAACGCCTGTATATCGCTCCTGGCCCGCAGCATATGAATGGCGTACAGGCCCTCGAATACGTGCGCACGCGCCACTCTGACCTGATCGGCGACTTCGGACGCTCCGCGCGCCAGCAGCAGGTACTGAACCAGCTCAAAATCAAGCTGGCCACACCCGCCGTCATCGGCAAAGCCAATGAACTATTGAAAGATCTCAACGGCGCGGTGCAGACAGACCTGGATGTGAACCAGATCGTTCAGATCGCCAATCTGGCACGCCAGATCGACTCCAACAAGATTGAACGCATCACGCTCAGTCCGCCGGACTACTCCTACGCCGGCCTGCCACGTGGCAATTTCGGCCCCAGGTGCGACGCCGTGAAGGCCGCTATCAACAAAATGTTCGGCATACAGACCGCCAACTGTGTCCCGCAGCAGGGCAGCACCGGCACATCAGGAGTAGCAAATGCCAGCGGACAGCCCGGCAACATCGCGCAGCAGGCAGACGATGCACCTCTTACCCAGGTCAGCAGCAGCACAGAACTACAGCCAAACGATAACTTTGCCAGCGTTCACAGCCTTCTCGACCTGATGTTCATGCCCGTATTCGAGACGTTCGAGGCTGGCAAAGTCTAAAGATAACCGGGCGCAACGTCGAGCGCAAAAACGTTGCCATAGCCCTGGTGAGCATCACTACTGCAATTTTCACGATGCTTCAACCGTTCTATAAACTAACTAGCTGTAACAATTTACTGCAGGGTCAAGCGAGAAATATTCTATGAAACGATATAAATCCTGGCCATGGCTCTCTTTACTGCTACTGGCAACACTCAGCTTACAGAGTTGCCTGGGCATTGGCGATAACCAGTTCCAGAGCAAAGGCACCGGCAACAACGGCCAGCAGATCAACATCAATACCTCCGACCAGGCCGTTTTTAAAGGGAAAATCTACTTTACAATCGGCCATAATCTCTATGTGCTGGACGGACAAAAAAATCTGAAGCGGCTCACCAAAGGCATGGACGTGCGTGACCCGGCCATCTCGCCCGACGGCAAAAAAATCGCGTTCATTCGCCGCGACAAAAACTACTCCGACCTGATGCTTATGAACGCTGATGGCAGCAACATAAAAAAACTGCGCTCCGGCAATGGCACCTATAGAGCTAACCCCAACGCGCCCGAATTTCCCATCAGCAGCGCTCACTGGTACGCTCAGCCCTCCTGGAGCCCCGACGGGAAAAAGCTGATCTTCCTGACCGACCTTGGCAAAGATGACTATAACCCGGGCACCGATACGTTTCTGCTTGACCTGCTTGTCTACTCTATCTCGATCAACAATCCACAAGATGCCCAGCCTGTAGCCTTCGGCTTCTTCGGCGATGGCGGCCTACGCGATCCCAGCTATCGCCCCAAACACCCTGACCAGATCGTCTACACCAGCTATAAATATGACAGCACACAGACCAGGCAGATCATCCAGGTCATCACTGAAGATCCAAACGCGATTGCGAACAACCCGTACAAATACAAACCAGGTGTGGTCAACATCGAAGTGGATCCCGGCGTGCCTCTGACCCCGGAAATCCCGGATGTAGCCAATATGCAGCCGGTTTTCTCACCCGATGGCAACTCCATCATGTATGTACGGCGCGAGAATGCCACCACCAGGAGCATCTATGTGATGCCGGCAACCAATGGTGTGACCGGCGACCCCGCGAATCCCAATTTCGATCCAAACGCTCCGGCCAATCTGAAAAAAGGCCTGGTAAACTACAACAAATCAGTCAAGCTGCTCAGCAAATCCTTGCTGACTCAGCCCACCTGGTCACCAGATGGCACACAAATCGCCTTTATCGATAACAACAACAGCACCTTCGATCTCTGGCTGGCCACGCTGGTTAAAGATCCCAAGACCAAAGCCTATAGCCTCAAGCAGGATAGCCTGGTCCAGCTAACCAATGTCGAAGGAGGTATCGACGGCGAGTCACACCCGGTCTGGGTGGCGTAAAAGATCGTAGGAAGGCCATTCGCGCAATCCAGGTAATAAAGACCTCGACGCATCAACATATTGATGGTATACTAGCGTTTGATATAGTAACCGTTTGTGGTCAGGGCTTTTTTTACCCATGAGCACCCAGCACAGGGGCGGCTCGCCAGACCTCATTCAACACAAAGGAGGCGCCCCTCCCACATGAATCGCGGGAGCAGCTTTGCGCCTCCACAGGTGCATTCACCAAAGGTCGCTTGAGGTGTCATATTGAATCAGTTTGAAGGCAAATTGATTGCCGGGCGCTACGAGATTCGCGAGCACATCGCCACAGGTGGAATGGCAAGCGTGTTTAAAACCTGGGATCACCGCGTGGAGCGCATTGTCGCGATCAAGGTGCTACGATCTCTGGACAAAAACGATCTCCGTGCCGTCGAACGCTTTCGCCGCGAGGCGCGCGCTGCCGCCGCTCTGGCTCACCCCAATGCGGTAACCATTTATGACTTCGTTGAAGAGATGGGCCAGTATTTTCTGGTAATGGAATATATTCATGGCCCGACACTCAAGCAACTTATCGCACAGCGCCGCCACCTACAGGCACGCGAAGCGCTGGAGATTGCTGCCCAGGTGTGTGCTGTCCTGCAGGTAGCTCACGCACGCGGCTTTATTCATCGTGATATCAAACCCCAGAATATTATGCTGGCCTGGGGCGGTGGTAATATGGGGGGGTTGAGCGACGGCGGCGCCTGGGTAAAACTGACCGACTTCGGCATTGTACGCGTAGCGGAGGACGCGGGCCTGACCAATAGTGGCATCGTGCTCGGCACCGCCGACTACCTCTCGCCCGAACAGGCGCGTGGAGAAACCCTCAACGCCTCATCCGACCTCTATTCGCTTGGCGTGGTAATGTTCGAGATGCTGACCGGGCGGCCCCCTTTCGTCGGCCCAACCGCCGTCTCCATTGCTATGCAACATGCATCGGCCAATCCGCCTTCACCGCGCCAATTTAGCCCATCTATTGCACCTGCCGTTGAACAACTTGTCCTGCGCACATTGCAAAAAGAGCCAGAGGATCGCTTCAGTTCAGCAGCTGAGATGCAGCAGGCACTACGCAGTTGTGCCAGAGAGCTCAATCATGGGAAACCCTTTGTTCCATCAACGCCCCCTTCGTATTCACGCAGCTACACAGCAGGAGTAGAGGGGCAAGGGAACTACTCTCCTCCCGGGCGGCGTCCATCATAACCGCCCACTCTATACTTTAGTTAAGTAGGATATCACTATGCAATACACAAAGATTCAGACGGCCAACGCTCCAGCAGCTATCGGCCCATATAGCCAGGCCATTCGCTATGGCCAGTTTATTTTCACCTCGGGCCAGATTCCCCTCGACCCCCAAACAGGCGAGATGGTTGGCAAGGATGACATCCAGGCACAGACCCATCGCGTCCTACAAAACCTGAAGGCAGTACTGGAGAGCGCAGGCTCATCACTGCAAAACATCGTCAAAACGACCGTTTTCTTGACGACTATGGACAATTTCCAGGCCATGAACAGCGTCTACGCCACCTATTTCAACGACGTTCCCCCGGCCCGTTCAACTATCGCAGTCGCGGAGCTACCCCGCAAAGCGCTGGTCGAGATAGAATGCGTGGCTCTTGTCGCAAGTTAGCCACGGGAGAAAATCGGTGAACACTGCAACTATCTGGCGCACCGCCCTTGAACGCCTGGGTACAACACCAATCGATGCCGTCAGCCTGGCCTGGATGCAAGACGCCCACCTGGAAAGTATCACTCAGAACGATGATCTGGACCCCGAACAGGAACAGGTGGCATACTACCTGCTCCAGGTAGCCAGCGATAGAGCGCGTGACCTGCTCAACGCTCACTGGCGGCACACGCTCGAAGAAATTCTGGCGGATATCCTCAGCCAGCCAGTAAGCCTTGCCATTCAATCCCCCAACAGCCCCGCAGCTCCTGACGAGCAGGTTGAGGTGGATGAAATGTCACTTGAGCAAGAGCCAGATAGCGAGCTTTTCCAGCATGCCCCTGCCCCGCCCATTGGCTATCAGCAATCCTATAGCTACCAGGCCCGGGCACCAAAAAACACAACAGCAAGTGATTTTGCGTACAAAAACGATCCCCTGGAAGAATGGGAAAACGAGCAGCGCGCGAACATTCTGGTCCACAATCGACTCAATCAGCGCTATACCTTCGATGCCTTTATCGTTGGGAACAGCAACCGTCTGGCGCACGCGGCCTCGCTGGCAGTCGCGGAAGCACCGGGCGAGTCCTACAACCCGCTCTTTCTCTATGGCGGCGTGGGACTGGGCAAGACACACCTCCTGCACGCCATCGGGCATCAGGGCGTGCAGACAGGCCTGGCAGTCCTCTATGTCTCCTCAGAGCAGTTCACCAACGAGATCGTCAACGCTATCCGCTACCGCACCACCGAAGAGTTCCGCGCTAAATATCGCTCAGTCGATATCCTACTGGTGGATGATATCCAGTTTATCGCTGGCAAAGAGTCAACGGAAGAGGAATTTTTCCATACGTTCAACAGCCTGTATGAAATGAGCAAGCAGATAGTCATCTGTAGTGATCGCCCACCCAAAGCGATCGTTAGCCTGGAGGAGCGCCTGCGCTCGCGCTTCGAGTGGGGCCTGATTGCCGATATCCAGCCCCCCGATCTGGAGACCCGCATGGCCATTCTACGTGTGAAGGCTGATCTGCTGCACTACCATGTGCCCGACGAGATTATCGCTTACGTCGCGGGACGTGTGCAGACAAATATCCGTGAACTGGAAGGTTGCCTCAACCGCCTGATGGCGTATCAACAACTACACCGCGTCGAACTCACGATGGATGTAGCCCGCGCAGCTATGTCTTCGCTGGGTAATGATACCCGCGAGACACGCCTGGATACCCGCCAGATCGCGCAAACGGTGGCCGAGTACTATCAAGTCTCACTCGATGCCATGTGCGGCAAACAGCGCGATAAACATATTGTGGTCCCACGCCAGATAGCCATGTACCTCATCCGCCAGGAAACACAGGCCTCGCTTCTTGAAATCGGCCAGCTTTTTGGCGGCCGCGACCACAGCACCGTGCTACACGCCTGCGAGAAAATCGACCGGGCCATCAATACCAACCCCTCACTGCGCCGCGAGGTTATCGCTATTCGCGAGCAGTTGATGCACGAATAAGCAGAGAGTTACCGGCCTCCCCTCGTGGGAGGCTCTACTCTATAGCTCCTGCCTCTTCCTCGATTTCTTCCCGCCGCGCCACACGTAGATCGTCAGGGCTCTCCAGAAGGTCAATGTAGAGAATACCATCCAGGTGATCCCTCTCATGCTGTAACGCCCAGGCAAAATATCCATCCGCGCTGACACGCAGCGGCTTGCCACGCACATCCTGCCCCTTCATCACAACCCTGGCCGCACGCCGCACATTGACACCATAATAGCCCGGAATGCTCAGACAACCATCAAGGCCACACTGCTCCCCTTCCTCACTGACAATCTCAGGATTTGCGATGGCAATCTTATGATGCTTCCCCGTCTCCTCATCATCAAGCTCGACCACAAACAGGCGCAGCAAGAGGCCAATCTGCGGAGCCGCCAGTCCGGCTCCATCAGCTGCATGCATCGTCTCAAACATATCATTGACCAGTTTCTGCAATGACGGATCAAAGCGATGAATCTTTTTCGCCTTCTGACGCAGAACAGGATCTCCCAGCAACACTATTTCACGTACTGCCATATTTTTACCTCCTGAACAGTAGAAACAATCCTGGCACGCCCCATCATTCCTGGCATAGCAGAATTGTCGCAAATCACGCTCGACATAAAGCCGAGTGGCAATGCTAAAGAGAAGTGTGCCTATAATGACAGAGAACCAATTTGCTTGAGCATTTGCGCGCGCAGATAGCGCAACATTATCTACTCTTTTTGAAAGGCTGCTACATGTTACCACCACTAACTACCTATCTTATCGATCTTGATGGTGTCGTCTACCGGGGCGAACAGATTCTGCCCGGAGCTATAGAATTTGTGGATTGGCTCAATACTAACGACAAAAAATACCTTTTCCTGACGAATAACTCATTTGCCAGCGAGGAGCAGGTGCTGGCCAAACTGGCACGCCTGGGCATCCACAGCGATGGCTCTCACGTACTCGGGGCGGGCCAGGCCGCCGTACAAAACATTGCTCGCCGCTTCCCCGGCGCGACAGTCTACGTCATCGGTGAGCAGCCCCTCATCGACATGGTACATGCACATGGCCTGAAGGCTGCTGATCCTAACGCACATAGCGCCGACGTTGTCCTGGTAGGGCTCGACCGCACGTTCGATTATAAGAAGCTCACGGGCGCGGTACTATCCGTTCTGGGCGGAGCAACCTTCATTACCATCAACCGCGATCCACTGCTTCCCATCGCGGGCGGCTTTGTGCCAGGCTGTGGCACAATGGCGGCGGCCATCGAGGCTGGCAGCGGCATCACTCCCGAGATCGTTGGCAAACCCGAACCAACGCTGCTGCAAGAAGCCATGCGCCTCCTCGCCAGTCAGCCCGGCGATACAGTTATGATCGGCGATAATCTCGGTGTCGATATCAAGGGCGGACAAGCAGCAAATACCCACACGTTGCTGGTACTTTCAGGACGAGATAACCTCGACACATTGGCAAAATCAACGATAAAGCCCGATTATGTCTATGCCGACCTGGCTGCCGTGATGGAGGGAATAAAGCAAATGTAGCACATTTCTGCATTACGGTATCGTGCCGGGGAGCGGGCAGCTGCTCCCCTCAGCCCTGCTCCTTCATCCCACGTATCAACAGACTCTCATCGTCTGGAGGCTAATCAACGATCGCGATGGTGCAGCGCGATCATCTCGTCCTGCTCATACTCCACAATACGTCTCTCCTTCTCGTTC
>JAFMRP010001171.1 GCA_017354095.1 Ktedonobacteraceae bacterium | reverse complement strand
AGTAGTTGGGGCGAAATTCGGGGATGTCGATGGTCATTCTCAGCGTGGGGAGCCGCCTGGTGATGGTTTCGAGGGTTACCTGGCTCTCCAGGCGCGCCAGGGCGGCTCCGATGCAGTAGTGGATGCCGTAGCCAAAGCCCAGGGAGCGCGTTGGTGGACGGTTGATGTCCAGCCGTTCCGGGTTGGGGAACTTCTGGGGATCGCGGTTCGCAGCGCCGACCAGCAGGTAGATGCTGCTCTGTGGTGGTATCGTTACACCCTGGATGGTTACTTCTTCCAGTGTGCGGCGGGCCAGCGTATGGACCGGGCTGACATAGCGCAGCAGTTCCTCTACTGCCGCCGGGATTTTGCCTGGATCGGCTCGCAGTTGGGCCAGTTGCTTGGGATTCTGTAGCAGGTAGTACATGCCTACCGCGATCAGATTGGCGGTAGTTTCGTGGCCGGCGAACAGCAGGAAATTGGTAGCGATGACAATTTCATCTTCGCTGAGCATATCGCCCTGTTCTTCGGCCAGCACCATTCTGCTCAGCAGGTCTTCGCCGGGCTGCTGGCGGCGTTGCGCGATCAGGCTTTTCAAGTACGTTTTTACCTCGCTGAAGACGCCGGCCAGGCGCTCCCAGACCACAGGTCCATTGAAAAGTATGGTCGACACAAATTCGTTAATCGCCTCGGCGCTGGCCTTGATATAGGGGCGTCCGCTACGGGGGATGCTCAGCAGATCCAGGATCACATTTGAGGGGAGGGGATAGGCCAGATCGGCCACAAGGTCCATCGTACCATCTGCCAGCCGCTGATCGATCAGTTCGTCCACCAGTTTTTGCACTGTGGGCCTGAATGCTTCGATCAGGCGTGGAGTAAAGGTCTTCATCATCAGCGCGCGCTGGCGCGTATGGCCTGGTGGGTCCATTCCCTGCAGGTTAGAGGCCAGGAAGGGGATGATCTGTTGGAGTTGCTGGCTTGATGCATCCTGGCCAGTGAAGCCGAGTCGATCTGGCGCTTCGGACCAGACATCGGAGGAGAAGCGCTGATGATCGGCGAAGACCATATTGACATCGTCATACCTGGGAAGCATAAAGCAATTGAACATTGTGTTCCAGCGCACTGGTTCGTGTTCACGTAGATACGCATATACCGGATAAGGATCTTGAACAGTGGCGAAGAAATTATCCAGTTCCAGAGTATTTTCAGCCGACATAGCGTTTCTTCCTCCGCGCAGCGGGCTGGTTATTCCAGCCCGGCGATCAATGGAATACGCGTCTCCAATAGATTCCTGGCGGCTCGACCGCCCTTGAGCACCAGTTGTACATTCGCGGGATCGCTCAGTGGGCTGATGTCGCTGCTGACATCGCCAGCTACGATAACCACATCCGCCAGTTTGCCAACCTCCAGCGTACCGAGTTGTTGATCCAGGTGCAGGAGCCGCGCGGCATTGGCTGTCGTAGCGACAATGGCCTGCATCGGAGTCATGCCATTCTCCACCATCAGTTGTAGTTCCTGGCCATTCTCGCCGTGACGGCCAACGCCAGAGTCGGTACCCATCGCGATATTGATGCCAGCTTCAACCGCGCGGCGGAAGCTTTGTTGATGAGCCTCGATCACATTCTGGGCTTTGGCGGCCATTACCGGTGGCAGAATATCCGGGTGCTCTTCGGCGAAGCGAACGACGGCCAGTGGCGCGACCAGAGTAGGTACCAGGTAGACGCCCCGCTGATGCATTATCTCCAGTGTCTCGTCATCCAGGTAGATCCCGTGCTCAATTGAGGCGATGCCAGCCAGCAGAGCGTTCTTGATACCCTGTGTTCCCTGGGCGTGTGCCATAGCGCGTTTCTCCTGCGCCTGAGCCTCATAGACGGCGGCAGAGATCTCATCAATGGTTAACTGTGAGGAAGTGGGAGCGTCGGCAGCGGAGAGCACACCGCCTGATGTCGCGATCTTGATCCAATCGGCCCCGGCGCGCAGGATCTCGCGTGTTTTTTTGCGTACCTCTTCGACCCCATCGACCACCCCATCGGGCACATCATGGAACAGCCCAAACAGGCCAATCTCGGCGCAGCAGGGATAGTGGCCGTCGCCATGTCCGCCCGTCTGAGAGATCAGCGAAACGGCCACCTGCATGCGCGGTCCGGCCACGATGCCGCGCTCCACCGCCATTTTCACGCCAGCCGGTGTGCCGCCCGCATCGCGCACCGTTGTGACGCCCGCATTCAGCGTCGCGCGCATACGCGGAATCATCTCGAACAGGCGCAGCGAGGGAGGAGTGATCAGGTTACGTAAAATATCGGGATATTCTATGCCGAAGTGGACATGGGTATCGATCAGGCCGGGCAGGACACTATTGCCCCCGGCGTCAATGACGGTGGCATCGCGTGGAATATCGATCTTGCTGCTGTGATCGATCGCCGTAATGCGTTCGCCTTCGATGAGC
>JAFMRP010000021.1 GCA_017354095.1 Ktedonobacteraceae bacterium | reverse complement strand
TCTTGAGGGCGACGGGTATGATAGGTGTACTGGTCCTGTTTGTGGTGGGAGTGCTGTTCTCGGCTGGTTATGTCACCTTGCTGTGGAGAGATGGGGGCAGCCTGGGCTCGCCGATCAGTGCCAGTATCAACAGCTCCACTGTAGATTTGCTGGGTCAGCGCGCGCACTGGCCTGTGAGCAGCACATATTTTTATGATACGCAGGGCTATCATATCCTGAATCGTTCGCCCGATCATGTAGCCCTGGCACTCTATGATGAGCAGCCCTTCAGCAATTTTCACCTTGAAGTCACGATGGTCTCAATCAAGGAAGCGGGGGGGGCCTTCTATGGCGTGGTCTTTCGCTGTGCGCCCGATCAGTCGAGCTTCTACCTGCTTGAGATTGGCCGGGGGCAATACCTGTTCCTGCGTGTTGAAGGCTCACAGGTTCATTACCTGGCTTCGGGCCGGTCTGCAGACATACTGACAGGGGCAGGGAAAGCCAACACACTGGCTATTGAGGCGCGAGGCAATGCCTTCGCCTTCTACATCAACGGAAAACCGCTGGGCAAAACGGTCGTAGATACGCTCAAACCAGTCAGGAAGGGCGGCCAGGTTGGCCTCTATGTGGAGGATCAGGATATGGAAGTCTCCTTTTCACACCTCTATGTGAAAGAGCTGAAGTAGGGCGGCCTCCCGCGAAGGGAGGCCAGACGGGATTAATCCAGTGGCTGGACGTTGGATGGTCGTACCGGGAAGAGCGTTTTCAGGACAAATTCCGGCTCGCGGTCGACCCAGACGTCGGGGAAGGCACGGCGCAGCTCGTCCAGCGTACGGTGCCCGAAGACGACCTGGAGGAAGACCAGGGGCGGGAAACCTCCGCTGGCGTTACCCTCGTACGTCGGTACGTTCCAGTGCTCTACCGTGTGCAGTTTGCCATTCTCGAAGGCCATGCGCAAGCCACCGTGTGGCCCCCCACGGTAGAAGTCGAGCTTGATCTCGCCGCTGTATCCCGCGATATCAGAACCGGCCAGGCGTTTCTCCAGAACCGGCGCGATATGTGTGAGAAACGCGGGGAGGTTGGGTACGCGTACATACCAGGAGTAGGGTGGGTCCTGATATGGAGCTAAGCCGCTGCCCAACAGCTCATAGACCGGATGCTGGCGTCCCAGCCGGAACGCGATAGCACTGAAAGGCTCGATATCGGGTTTACTTGTTGGCAGTTGGGAGCCATAGGCCAGCAGGGCACGCAGCACCGATGGCAGTACCGCTTGCAGGTTTATGCCGGGCACGACATCGAAGTTCCAGACTCCTAGCTCTCTGCTGCGGCGCTTCACAGCAGCATGGAGCGCGCCGACGGGAGTGCCGTTGGCGTCGAGGATGACCTGGAACGAGACGGTCTTGTCGTGCTCTGAGCTGGTCTTCCAGTTTTCGATATGGTAGCGCCAGTAGTAGTCGGGCGCTTCAGTCCAGACCAGATTGTCGGGCTGGCGGCGATTATAGCAGCGCTGGAGCAGCGGGATGTCTTCGACCGTGGCTTCACGGAGCGTATATGGTTCGCTTTCGCCATCTTTGAGCTTGGGGATCAGCTGGTTGAAGACGACACGCCTGCCACCCAGGTCAAGAGCGAACTCATAGCCGAACTGGCGATAGAAGTAAGGAATGCCCGTGATGGCCTGGACCAGGTGGCCTTCGGCTTCGCTGCGAGCGTGAACCATCTCGAAGATTTTGCGGATCAGCCCGCGATTGCGGTATGCCGGATCGGTAGCGACGATTTCCGGGCGTCCAATGCGGAAGGGGATGTCTTCGTACTGCCAGGTCAGGCGCTGCAGGCAGACGCAAGCAACGACGGGATTGCCTTCCTTGCGCGTATCCTCGACGAGTCCATAGTCGCCGGGTCCCATGACGGGATGATCACCGCGCATCAAGCGGCGAATCTCATGGGGCAGATAGTCGTTAGGGGGATCGTCGGCTTTGTCGCGAAAGACCAGGCTGGTCAGCTCGGCCAGGTGTTCGGTATCAGCGGCTGTAGACCAGCGCAAGACGAGGCCATCGCCCAGATCACGACGATAGTCGGCTGCCGCGGGTGAGGCGGAGGTAAGCATGCAGTATGTTTCCTTTCATCTTCTGTTTCAACTTGGCGTCATTATAGATGGGAGAAAGGGCGTAGAAGCCCAGGGATAGTGCTGGAACCGGCCCGGCAGGGCGCGTTCAGGTCAGGGCAGCAACAAAAAACATTGGAGCCTGGCGCAGGACCCATAGCGCGGAGAGAACGATATCCAGCGGGCGGTGAGCGTCAGCGGTGAGGCGTGCCGGCACACCTTCTCCATGCGATGGGCACAGTAATCCCCTGGGCCATGGTTGGTGCGGATGGGAGTTGACTGGCGATTGACTCCATCGGACCGGCGGGAACCTGGTGCAGGATATGATACAGATATTCAGTTTGCATCAAGTTGCTCCTTTCCGGTTCGGCGTGTCAAATCTAGTCGTGAGGACTATAATAAATATAACTGCCGGTTGAAGCTCTTGTCAAGGTAGAGGCTCTGGGTGAACAAGCCAGGGAGTCAAAAGCAATTGACATTGCTCTAACGACCCTCTATACTGAAGTTGGCCGGACATAGAACCAAACAATCGCATTGATACATCTCATCACGCCTTCGGGGGGTGATGATACATGCGAGCTGGCGTCGTTGTAGTGAGCAGGGCGCCGCGCGTGTGTAGCGGTTAACCCCGCGGCCGTTGTCCGACGCAGAACGTGAGAGAAAACACGCAGAGATGCGTGCTTACATCTCGGCGGTGGGGAACAGAAAATTATGCTGGGAGTTTCTCACCCGGCCGCCAGGCGCGGATGTATTTACCGCGATCCCAATGATATACGTTGAGAAAGGCAGGATAGCTAAGAGCAATGACCTACGTAATTACACAGCCTTGTATCGGCGTTAAAGATGCTTCCTGTGTGGACGTTTGTCCTGTGGACTGCATTCACCCCTCATCGAACGAGGATGGCTTTGATGACGCGGAGCAGCTTTTCATTAACCCGGACGAGTGTATCGACTGTGGTGCGTGTGAGCCTGCTTGCCCGGTGACAGCTATCTTTGAGGAGTCGGCAGTTCCCGAAGAGTGGAAGAGCTTTATCAAGATCAACGCAGACTTCTTCAATAATGGCTAGGTTGGCACTGGTAGGGGCAGGCTCTGCTTGCCCCTGGATCGCCAGGCTAGCACGACATAAGCAGGATGCTTTTTCAGGTTTTTGTCTCCCAACGCGAAATTTCCTTCCAGTATTGTACGGCCCTATGCTATAGCGTGACCTATAAAGCAGAACAATGTTGCGAGCCAAGTCATATGGCCGGTCACGCACTGTGATATAATACAGGTGCTACACAGAAATTGTATGCACACACACTACTTCTTTGATGGAGCGAACCCCTATGCCAATAACCCGACGTAGACGCGCCAACCCACCTGAGCAGCCCGAGAATAATAATAACAATCATCTCGCAGAGAACCAGGCTGAGAATGCTGCGGAAGCTGTCAACCCCGAGCAGGCTGCTGAAACTCCCCAGGAGGCGCCAGAAAAAGAGAGCGCGCAGGCGCCAGACATGGCCCAGAAGCCGGTCGAGATGGAGAATGATTATCAGCCATTCGCGCAATCCCCCATGCCGCCACCCGTTAATGGCGATCGGATGGGACGGCCGGACTATATATCGACAATCGAAAGTGGTCGTCGCACGATGCGTGGTGAACTGTTCCGTCGCCCGCCTCAGGTGCCGGCTGTGCCATCCACGCCGCCTGCCGCGTTACAGCCGCCATCGCATGAGATCAAATTGCCGTTGGGCACCGGACCCGGTGATGCCTCTGGCGATCCCCTGCACCTGGCGTATAATCCTGGCTATACCGGAGCCGATGAGGTGCGCAGTACACTGATCCACTCGCTGGCCGAGGAAAGCAAGCAGGGAGGCCGTGCTCGCTGCTGGAACTGCGGTTCTCTGGCCATCACCTATGAGTGTTGGAATACGCGCAATAGGAGTTTTGGCGAGATTGGCATTGCCTTCTGTGAGATCTGCGGCGTCTGGAGTGTGCTCTAAGAAGCGGGCATATGTTGTTCCACCCGTCTCAAGTGCAAAACTACTTGATCGTCGTGGTTCCCTGATCTATCCCTCCTGCTGAGGGGTAGCGAAGTGCGTTTTGTAATCCGTTTGAAGTTACTGAGACGAGGGAGAATGCGATATGACGACGGGTCAGGATGTCCCTGAGTCCCCGCGCTGCCCACGCTGTGGCGGGCTGATGTACCGTCCTGCCGGTAGCCCGTTCTACTGGCATGCCACGAGCGATCATCCACCCTGTAACATTACAAATATCGCGGAAATACCTGGTACCGCGCGTATTGAGGAGGCGCGTCCTCAGCCGCCAGTAAAGTCTGATGCATGACGCCTGCCAGGTGCGAACGTGTTCAATTGGGAAATGTGGAAGTGTTTCTCTGCATATCATCGTGACTGATTGCATTGTAACTTGCTGCCGCCCGCTGCCGTATATAGTTTGAAAACGATGCTCCGCTGAAGAGGAGGATGGGAGGGATGGTGGGGAAGTCAGTTCACGATAAGCAAGGTGTGTTATGTTTAACAACTATCATACACGTGGTAATCGAGGTGGTGCTGCCTACGGGCAGTACCAGTATCAGATGCTGCCCTTTGGCTACGAGGGGACGCAGACCAGCGGCCTGATTGGGAAAGTGATGGGCTTGCTGGCATTCTCGTTCATTTTTGCTGCGGTGGGTGCCTATGTCGGCTCTTTCTTGATTAGCGGCATGGGGGCCTATCTGTTTGTGGTCATCGCCGGGCTGGTGGTGCTGATCGCGCTGCAATTCTTGATCCAGCGCTCTGGTGTGAACCTAGTGCTGCTCTACCTGTTTACATTTCTGGAGGGTATGGGCCTGGGACCACTGATCAGCTACTATCTGCAGGCGGCGAACGTGGTGCTGACGCAGGCGTTTTTGATCACGGCTATCACGTCGCTGGGCCTGGGCATATATGCCTGGACGACCAAACGTGACTTCTCGCGCCTCGGTGATTACCTGTTCTTCGGGCTATTGCTGTTGCTGGTGGGAGCCCTGGTCAACGTGTTTTTCCACGCGCCGCTCTTCACACTCATTATCGCGGTGGCGGGTGTCGCGATCTTCTCTGGCTACATCCTCTACTACGTTCAGAGCGCTCGCTCTATGGCAGATACCATGCCCAACGCGATAGGCCTGACGGTTTCGCTGTTCCTGGCTATTATTAATCTGTTCCTGTTTATCCTGCAGCTCCTGGAGATCTTTTCGGGAAGAGATGATAGGCGTTAGTAGTCCTGTCCCTCCAGGGCTGGCCGTTTCGCTTTGGACGCGACCGGCGCTATACTGGTAGTGGAAGGTCAAGTTGGAATAGATGCACCTTCCAGTTTGTTTCATTTTACAGAAGGCAAACAGAAGCTCTCTGAAAAAGCAGACATACATTCAAGATTGGAAAGTGAGACTGTCATGGGCACACATGCCAACCTGTTTAGTGTTAGTGACCAGGACTTTGAGTCCAACGTACTCAAGTCGGACACACCAGTAATTGTCGATTTCTGGGCTACCTGGTGTCCACCCTGCCGCGCCATCGCGCCCGTCTATGAGCGCTTGAGCCAGGAGTACGAGGGGAAGCTGCGCTTCGCTAAGATGGATACCGATGAGAATGGCGTCACTGCTCAGCGCTTTGGTATTCAGGCGATTCCTACTATGATCATCTTCAAAAACGGGAACGTAATTGGCCGCATGGTCGGGCCGAATCCCTCTGTTTTGAAGCGCGAAATCGACCGTGTACTGGCGGAAAATAATATTGCTGTGTAATCAGTACGCAATAAAGTGGCCTGGCATCGGGAAAGATGCCAGGCTTTTTGAATTTTCCCTCTTTTACCCCTCGACTCTTTATGCTTTTTGTGATATATTCTTTCCCGTAATGTACAACTACCATTTTTATCTGTTGTCTGGACATAAGGGGAACAGTATATGCCAACTCTAGAACGTTCAAATCCACTTCCGTTGTACTATCAGCTCAAAGAAGTGCTGAAGCAGCAAATTCGCGCGGGGCATCTGGCGCCGGGCGTTGCTATCCCATCGGAGCCAGAACTGGTGGCTCAGTATCATGTCAGTCGGGCGACGGTGAGACAGGCGCTCACGGAACTGGTGCATGAAGGATTGTTGTACCGGCAGCATGGCCGTGGCACGTTCGTCTGCGAGCCACGTGTGCAGCCGCAAGCGATCAGTGAGCTGAGCAGCTTCTCTGAAGAGCTGCGTCGTCGTGGCAAGCGGCCCGGTGGTCGTCTTGTGGTCAGTGAACTGGTGCGTGGCTCGCAAGTAGTGCGTGAGCAGCTGCGCCTGACTGATGAAGAGCAGGTAGTACGTCTGGAACGCGTGCGCACCGCCGATAATGTGGCTGTGGCGCATGAAGTCAACTACTTACCGTATCCTCGCGCTTCCGCGATATACCAGCGGGCCAAGGAGACGGCGGAAGGTTCTCTCTATAACTTGATGTCGGCCGAGGGGCTGCAGCCATATATTGCTGAGCAAACCATTAAGGTTGACCACGCAACCGACCGTGAAGCTGACCTGCTACAGAGCACGGCTGGTGAAGCAGGCATGCGTCTTCTCTGCACAACGTTTGATGAGACCGGGGCCCCGGTTGAATATACCGAGGCGTTTTACCCGCAGAGCCGCTATGAGGTGCGTCTGACGCTCCGTATAGCCAGGTAGTAAGCTGTGGGACACTTGTTGTGGTGGGGATGAAGTGGTGATGAGATGGGCAATCGTGAGGAAGTTGTCTCGCGGGGATGTTCTCGTGGGAGTGTCCCCGTGAGCTCTCGCGGTTGCCTTACTTTGTCCCTGAGAACACTGTCAGAAATGCTTTCTTGCGTGCTATACTACGCAAGGACTGACTGTGTGTTTTTGCTGACATAAAGAATGGCACAATCATAGAGGAGCTCTTTTCGATATGAGTAATATACATGATGGGACGCAGAGCGGCGGAGACGGGGAGCGGAATACCTTTCCTGTGGACCTGGTCCCGCGCAGCGGCGATGTGCAGGGATGGACCGATAGGGGCAATGCCGCCGTGCAGGCAGGGGATTATGACAAAGCGGCCGATGCTTTTGAGCAAGCTGTAGCTGCCGATCCGAACGATGCACGGGCTCGCTATAACCTGGCGCTGGCGCTGCAATATCTGGACGATGCAGAGGGTGCTATCGCCGGCTATCGTCGCGCTATCGATCTGGACCCACAGCTTATCGATGCCTATGTCAACCTGGGGAATCTCTATGGGGAGCAGGGCATGCATGAGGAGTCGTTGGAGACGTTCCAGCAGGCTATGGAGCTGGAGCCGGATAACGATGACCTATATCTCAATGTCGGTGATGCATATCGCCAGTTGAATCTCTACCCGGATGCGATACAGATCTATCGTCAGGCCCTGATCCTCAATCCTGAGAATACCGCTGCCGCTGATAACCTGCATGATGTGCGTGAGCGGGTGAACGAGCTGTGGCGGCGTGTTATGGATCAGGAGCGGCGTATCGATAATCATCCTGCCGATTCCTCATTGTATGCGGAACTGGCCAGTATGTACCTGGATATGCGGCGCTACAATGATGCGCTGTCGAACGCGAACCAGATGCTGGCTTTAGACCCTGGTAATCGCGCGGGCTATGATATGCTCGCTTCGATCTACGAGCAGATGGGGGAGCGTGAACAGGCAATCCATACGTACGAGCGCATTATCGAGATGGATCCCGATGATGCCGAGGCCTGGAGTCACCTGGGAAGCTGGCGTTCGATGCAGGGTGATAGCAACGGCGCTATTCAGGCCTTTGAGCGTGCAATAGAATTGGAACCACAGCGCATTACTGCGCGCTTTAGCCTGGCTGAGGCCTATCTGGAGGCGGAGCGCTACGATGATGCTCTGACGGCCTACCGGTCCCTCGTGGACAGCAGCAGCAGTGCTGAAGGTAGCCTACTGAGTGATGATGATCTGGCCGCCGCCTATGCCGGACTGGCTGAGACATACAATGCTCTGGAACGCTACGATGAGGCGATCCAGACGGCTCAGACGCTGCTAGAACGCTTTGAGGACGATCCTGAGGGCTACTACCAGCTCGCCACGGCTTATGATGGCCAGGGACGCTCTGATGAGGCTATAACGAACTATCAAAATGCTGTGGAGAGTGATCCGCTCAACGCAGACTACTACAACGATCTCGCGGATGCGCTGCGCGGGGTTCAGCGCTACGATGAGGCGCTTGAGGCGGCTCAGCAGGCCATTGCACTGGACCCTTCGCTGATTGTTGCCTACGAGACAGTAGCTCAGATTTACGAGGCGACTAATCGTCCTGAGGATGCGGCTGAGGCGATCAAACAGGCGAATGATCTGCGTTCAGCGAGCGAGTTATAAGCCGATCTCTCACGGGGGATCGACCACGGTAGTGGCCCTCCAATTGCTAGCGGGAACGCGATGGGGCAGAATCTCCCCGGCCACCTGTGCCGGGGAGATTGTTATTATGTAGATTCCGCCTGGCGTTGTTCGATCAATGTGGCAAACTCTTGTAGATCGCCCAGGTGCTGCTGGATAAGATCATACAGCAGATCGTGGTTGAGGGTTCCTGGGTCGCGAACCAGCGAGTCGCGCAGGTTCGTCAGGATCTCCAGCCGGTAGGCCAGATTGCGTGGGATAATCTGTTGTCCGGCTACGATGCTTAACAGTTCGTGGTAGTCCTCTGGCTTGCGCAGGCCAAAGGCGGTGACGAGCATGCTGCAGAGATGCAGGCACGTCTCGATGGCCAGCTGCAGGTAGCGCTCTGCCAGTCCATAGACATGATAGTCGGTGGTGAACTTCTCGCGGGGCGTGGTGCTTACTTCTTGCAGGATGAGCGTGGCCTGGCGAATCTGTGCCAGGTGGCGCTGTGCCAGCTCACGATCGAGTGGCATCATCTGTCCATACAGACGCCGTCCCAGCGCTTGCTGCTGGATTTCATCGAAGCGCTTAAAATCCAGGTAGTCCATAACCGCCCTGGTTTCGAAGGAGATGCGCTGCTTCTCATCACGGCTAAAGAGGATCTGCCCATATTTGATGACCTGTAATTTAAGCAGGAGTGAGGCCTGGTTCAGGATTACCACGTCAAGGTCGTTCGACTCCAGCCGGTTGGCTAGTTCGCTGAAGAAGTAGAGCTGATATTCGAGAAACTGATCAGCCTTGATCTGATCCATCAGCAGGATGGCGATATCAACGTCGGAGAGCTGCCCAAATTTTGTGCGTGTTGAGAGTGAGCCAGCGAGGTAGGCCGCATTGACCGGACTTTGCGCGAAAAGTCGATAGAGTTTGCTTTGTTTTTCGAATAGGTTCATCGACCAATGACCTCCGAAGAAAGCCCTGGACGTGTCCCGGGGTGTGGCTGATCAAAAGTGCCGATTGCTTCTTCTCTAACTATACCATATCCCAAGCAAAGTTTCCTCTTTTTTCCTCGTATGAGCAGAGTTTGTATGCTGGCCCATAAACAATGTGCTATGCTCTACAAAGAGAACTGTATCGAGAGGTGTCAATTGGTGAAACAGCGGTATCTTGCTATATTCAGGCTGGGCTGGAAGGCCTGGAATAGCTGGCGTGCGGGCACCGGTTACAAATATGTTGGCGATTCGACGGTGCAGGTAGACCTTAGTGATTGCCAGTTGCAGGAGGCGGATCTGCGCTTTTTCGATCTGGGCTCCGCCAATTTGCGCGGTGCGGATCTGAGCTACGCGGATCTGAGGGAGGCCGATCTCAGTGGTGCCGATTTGCGGGATGCGGTGCTGCATGGGGCCAGGCTGAATAAAGCGAAGCTGCGCAGGGTGGATTTGAGCGAGAGAAATATGAGCGGGGTTTCTCTGCAAGAAGCGGATCTGAGCTACGCGGATCTGAGCGGAATGAATCTGAGGAGAGCGGGCCTGTGGTGGGCAAAATTGTATGAGGCGAAGCTGGCAAACGCTGATCTGCATGCCGCGTTTCTCTCCGGTACCGATCTGAGGCGGGCTGACCTGCGCGGAGCGGATCTGAGCGGTGCGCTCTTGAATGATGCGAACCTGGGCCAGGCCAATCTAGAGGGAGCGAAGTTGACCTCGGCCAATCTGAAAAATGCAGATCTGCGTGAGGCCAACCTGGAGGATGCAGATTTGCAGGATGCCAATCTGCAAGGAGCCGACCTGCGTGGCGCGCGCTTCAATTGGGTCTACCTGTACGATGCCATGCTGCGCGGCCTGGATCTGTCGGATGTCAGGATCGATGGCAGCCTGTTTCCCCTTTAACCTTCAACCCATTCCTCGCCGGTCGTGGCGACCTCCTTTTTCCAGATGGGCACGGTAGTCTTGAGCGTGTCAATGATATAGCGACAGGCATCAAATGCCTCGGCGCGATGTGGTGTGGCGACGATGATGATGACGCTGGCCTCGCCGATCTCCAGGCGGCCAAAGCGGTGCGCAACGGCAACGCGCTCAACACCCCAGCGCTGCCGGGCCTCCTCGATAATCTGGCGTATCTGCTGGCGCGCCATCTCTTCATAGACCTCGTATTCCAGATAGCGCACCTGTTTGCCGCGTGAGTGGTCGCGCACTACGCCCTCGAAGATAACCACGCCCCCTACGCTGGAATGGCTCACGGTTGCCAGCAAGGCATCACGATCCAGCGGTTCGCGTGTGAGAATGATCAGTGGCTCTATGGCTGCACCTCCGCCCATTGGGGGAATAAATACTAGCTCGTCATGGTCATGGAGCTCTGTCTCGGCTGGTACATAACGCTTATTGAGCGCGCACAGGGCTCGCTCCATGGCTGCTTGCAGCCGTGGATAGCGCTCTAGCAGCAGGGCGCGTATATCCGCGACGCGTGTGCCCTCTGGCACTGTGAGCAGTTCTTCACTCTGCCCCGCGATCTCTCGCAGTGAGGCAAAATAACGCATACGAATGTTCATGGAGCTCAGTATAGCACATTTTTTCAACTATTGCGCTGTCTTGATGCGGTGCTCAATCAAAAAATTTTTATGTAAGAGCTTTGTCCGGCGTCATGTGTAGTGTGAGTTATGTCATGTCCGGAGTTTTCAGGAGGAAGGATATGGGCATATGGATCGTTGCCTGCGGCGTCGCCTTGATTGCTCTGTTTTTCGCGCTCATTTTTAACGCGCTCAATGGGAAGCGCTGGCGCTGTAGTGCGCCGGATTGCGACTTCTGGAGCTGGAGCGAGGAGGAGGCGCTTGGGCACGCTGCCAAACATGGGCAGCACAAGCCTATCCTGGACTGAGGCAAGGGAGGGCTGGATACTATCCGGTCCTCTTGCGTGTTGATGGGGCGCAATGTGTGTTCGCATGGTCCCGGTCGTGTTATTGCAGGGCTGCCAGGTCTGCGCGGAGCCGCATGAGCTGGTGATCCGTGTAACGATTGGGCGGGCGCTTTTGCAGGGCGCGGGCCAGGGCGCGCACATTGATTAGCAGGCTGGTAAAGCGAACGCGCTGCTCGTAATCTGCTGGTAGCGTGACGATCTCGTCGTAGCCGCTCAGCAGGGCTGGCAGCAGTGGGTAAGCAAGCTGCTCCCCGTCGCGCATATGGAAATGGCCTGCATCGTAGTCGCCACTGGCGCCACGAATTTCGCCAAAATCGATAATCCCGCTGTATTGTCCCTGGTGCTGGTAGATATGGGTGGCGTCAAGGTCTCCGTGTGCCAGCTGAGCCTGCTCGACGTCCAGCCAGCTATCATAACGGTCCAGCACGTGTTCAAGCAGCCGGATCTCTGCAGGTTGCAGCACATTGCCGGCAAGATAGGCCAGATCAGCCGTCCAGTACTCCAGGGCGAAGGCGCGGTGCGTTGGCCATTCGGCGCGTAAGTCGCTTGTTCCGGCCTCGTCGCGGTTTACCCAGCCGAAGCCCTCGACGGCCAGGCTATTGATGCGTGCCAGGTCGCGTCCCGCTGCTGTCACGATGGCGCGTATCTGTTCTTCGGACAACTGCTCCTGGGATTGGCTGATGGGCTGACCTTTTATCTCCGTGGTGACCATTAACGACCTCTCCAGCAGATCGTTGCAGTCCTCAAAGTGAATGACTTCCGGCACCCTGGCCTGCAACTGGCGCAACTGTGTGTGGATAGCGACTTCAGGGGCGAAGCTTTCTCCAGCATCGGGCCAGACGCGCAGGTAGAAGATTTCTTGCCTGCGAACGATACGATACACATGTGTAGAGACGCCCTCCGCGACGTGCTCGATCTGTATGGAAACCGCCGGGAAGATGCGGTGTACAACTGTCGCGAGGGCGTGCATATCTAATGGGGTTTGATTGGGATAGTGATTCAAAAGGCGATCTCCATACGTTCTCCTTACTTATTCTGTGGCTACCAGGCCTTTGAGCGTGTTCAGGGCTTCGTTGATATGCCTGGTGGTGCGAGCTGAGATGAGAAGATGTGTCGTACAATCCCCCCTTTGTCGATGACGTAGGTAACGCGTCCGGGCAGTAGCCCGAGTGTGGTGGGTACGCCATAGAGTTTGCGAGTGGCCCCGTCCCTGTCGCTCAGCAGGATAAAGGGGAGCCTATGCTGGCTGGCGAATTGCTGGTGCGACTCGGCGCTATCGGAACTGACGCTGATCACTTCGGCTCTGGCCTCTTTGAAGACCTCATAGCTGTCCCGGAACGAGCAAGCTTCTGCTGTACATCCCAGAGTATTGTCTTTGGAAAATTGGACACCTGTAAAAGGTACGTTCATTCTATCACAAGAAGAAAGCCATTGTACTGATTCAGTGGTCGTCAAGATGTGTTCTTTCCAGCTCTTCTGAGCTGACATCAGGAAATTTTCGCTCCGTCTGGGGCGAAAATTTCCTGACGCGCGTTCTTGAAGCACTGATTTGACGCTGTTAGAATCCTCATGATAGGCTAGTTTCCAGTACCTGGTAGGCATGTCCGACAGCTTTAGATAAACTAGCACCTACCAAAGAAAAGTATTCATTAGTAGGAAGGGGTCCGATATACAGAATTTCCTCATGCTAGAGTGTTAAAGCTAACTCCTGCGCCAGCAACAATTGACAGCGTTGAGCCGCGTGTGTCTAAATTCAGGATGCTATTAATTTGTGCGAACAGTTGAACATTGAGAAAAGCCATCAAAGGAGGCAGGAGTTTTTTTATGAATACAGATAGCCAGCAAGCTCCATCTAGTAACGGCAAAATTCAGGTCGGAGACCGTGTCCCTGATTTCACACTTCCTACACAAAAAACAGGGATATCATTCCATCTTCATGATATGCTTGGAAAATCAGCCATAGTTTTATTTTTTTATCCAAAAGACAATACCCCAGGATGTACAGCAGAAGCCTGCTCATTCCGGGACAATTATGAAGTCTTCAAAGAAGCTGGAGCCGAAGTGATCGGCGTCAGTTCTGACACCGAGGAGTCACACCAGCAATTCGCCAGTCAGCATCAACTCCCTTTTATTCTGCTGAGCGATAAAAATGGAGCGATTAGAAAAAAGTACGGCGTACCTACCACGCTCGGCCTGTTGCCGGGTCGAGTCACCTATATCATTGATAAAGAGGGGGTTGTGCGCCATATTTTCTCCTCGCAACTTAATATTAACAAGCATGTATCTGAAGCGATCCGCGTTCTACAAGAGATTACACATTGAGGGGTCTGAGGGAAAATAATCCTGCGACTAGTTCGTCTGGTCATGCCAAGTTTCTGTTCGATTGAGATCTCCTAGCAGGACTCATAGTCGTCTATGAGACGATTCTGCCTTGACGCACGCATGAACCAACAGACATCGCGAAAAGATCAAAAGAAGCACTATCAAAATATGCACAATATTCGAGCATGAGTCAACTTCACACGCAGCGAAAGCCAAGTCCTACGCGATGATGCTTCCCCTTTCTTATTGAGAAAGATCTCGCGCTTCGGACGTCATTTTATCTCTTTCCCAGGAGGTTTGATACCTAAAATCTCTTCAAATGTAGCAAGTAGGTCGAGAAAGCCGATGGTGCCGAAGCGATATGTATAGAGCGCCTTGTACATCCTTTGTATCGGTGTATGCTTCTAGTTCTTCCATGCTACCCCCAGCTAGTAATGCGATTGGTTGTCCACCCTTGTACAGGGTGTGCCAACACGGTTCTAGCAACAGAGCTTTCGACTCAAGTGCCTGGATAAGGCAGGCAAAACAGAAGATCATGCCGCCAGCTTGTCGCTCATTCGTGAGCGTCCGCTCTTGTTGGGTCCATTCGAACTTCCACTCCAGTAACCGCTAGTTATCTAGTAGATAAGTTGACGCAAAAGGAATGCTTATTAACTTCAACGTTTGGTGTGAGTTAGCCAAAGCTTGAAAAAGAAAGCGTCCGTCATCTCCAGTGAGCTCAACACAAAACGCTCCCAAAGGGAAGGAGCTCACCATGGGAGATGTGGACACCTTTATAACAATACTCTATGTCATGGTCGATGATTTCTGCCAGTCGCAGCCGTCTTTGAGCGGACGGCATCCAGGGCCGTAAGCGGCCTGGTCGTGCAGCGAAGGAGTCACGCTGTCGCTGTTTGGACAATGGGTTCACTTCGAGAGCGAACGGGCCTTTTACCGCTACGCCGAAGACCATCTGCGAGCGGCGTTTCCTGGCTTGCCAGCACGCAGTCAGTTCAACCGATTGCAGCGCAGGTATGCCCAGGCCATCACCGCATTCGGGCTGTTTCTGGTCAGGCTGACCGCTGCCGGGAACTGCCACGATGAGCGCATCGACTCGTCTGGCATTGCCACACGGGATGCCTGCACGGCGTGGAGCAGGATGGCTGGCTGGTCAGGCCGATATCGGTTGGAGTAACCGATGGGGGTGGTATGAAGGCTTCCACCTGCTGGTTTCGATAGCCCAGCAGGGCATGATCACCGGCTACGGGTTGAGTTCGGCCTCCACCCACGATCAGTGCTTGCTGGAAACGCTGCTGGTGGCTCGTGTTCAGCCGACGGAGCGGTTGAGCAGTGCGGGCGAGCCTGCTCAGGGATGCTACATCGCCGACAAAGGCTTTGCGGGTGACAAACCGCATCGTCGCTGGCGAGAGCAATGGGGAGCCGAGGTGATGACGCCACCACACCAGCGCAGTAAGCGGACCTGGCCCAAAGAAAAGAATGGAGGCGATGGCTTGCTCACTTGCGTCAAGGCATCGAGTCGGTGTTTGACAAGTTGCTCAACACCTTTCGCTTGGAGCGAGAACCCCCGCACACGCTGACCGGATTTCAGGCTCGTTTGGCTGCCAACATCAGTTGGCACCACTTTTGTCTCTAGTTGAATGGGCATCTGCAACGGCCTCCACTGGCTTTTTCCAACCTGGTCGATTGGTAGATGGTTCATCGTTACTCACACCAAACGTTTTAGGACAAAAGCAACGCGGAGAAAGCCCAGCGTGCTCGCGAGAAAAAAGAATATCCGATGCAGCCCACCATCGCATACCGAGAATACGTCAATTATAAAGGAGTGCTGAAACTGGCCTGTTCATGCACAGAGGAGCACTCCCAGGCAGAGGTCCTCGCGGACCTGCTCACACAGATCAACTACCTGGGGAAACGAGGTGGCTTTCTCCAAATCATGGCGCCACCTCAGATGAGCTACGAGCAGCCAGCAGGCCAGTTTATTCACCTCACTGCCGAGGGACTTCAGCTCTTTGGTATGGAAGGAACCTTACAAATGCTGGATGACTGTGGCCCAAGCCTGACCTTTGCCAAAGCGAATATCTATCACGATGCCAAAATGGTGCTGCACAAAGATCGTGTGCTGCGCCATATTGTTGTTCCATATCGACAGACGCGTTCATCGCGCAGTTATAGCTGGTATCAGCGTCTACTGGTCTAGAGGAGGAACAGGATGCAGTCACGACTTCGATCCGCCACCATCGCGACCACGCACCTCAGGTTCACCGTTCGGGTGTGTACACCGCTGGCCCTCGACGCCTACAGTGGCTCCGCGTTTCGGGGCAGCCTCTTCCATGCCATCTGGCAGCGTTTCTGCACCAACAAAAGTGCCGAGACCTGTGCGGCCTGTCCTCTGCTTGAAACCTGCCCGGTCAGCGCGCTGGTTGCTCCTTTGCGAGAAGAGAAT
>JAFMRP010000254.1 GCA_017354095.1 Ktedonobacteraceae bacterium | reverse complement strand
ATTGGAGGTCGTCTCATGGCCAGCAAAGATCAGCAGCGTAATTGTCGAGAGCAGTTCCGCTTCGCTGAGCCGGTCTCCTTCCTCTTCGATGGCAACTAGCTGGCTGATCAGATCATCACCAGGATGCTGGCGTTTGTCGGCCACCAGGCGCGCGGCATATTCCCCGAAAGCGCGCATGTGGGCCTGGACACCTGGATCGTGCTTGCCCACGCCCAGACCGCGTGCCAGCGCTCCCGACCAGGCGCGGATCTGGTCCCGGTCAGTATGAGGAACCCCCAGCATCTCCGAAATGACGTTGATGGGCAGCGGAAAGGCGTAATCCTTAACGAGATCCATCTGACCCTGCGCTTGCACACGGTCGAGCAACTCGTCAGCAATCTCCTGCACACGCAGGCGCAAGCCTTCGATATACCTGGGCGTGAAAGCCCTGGACACCAGCAGGCGCAAGCGTCGATGATCAGGCTCATCAACGGAGAGCATTGTTTTAGAAGTAAAGAAGGTAGGCGCGTCAGAAGTCTCGCCAGCATCGCGTCCCATAAGACCCCTGATCCCGAGGGAGCGGGAATCTACGGTAAAATGAGCATGATCTTTGAGCACCTGTACCGCCTCTTCCATACGCGTGACCATCCATACCCGGCGGTCCGCGCCCATAAGGGGAAACGGGAGAGGCACAACAGCGCTCATCGACCGTATTTGCGCAAGCAACGCAAAGGGGCTCGCCACAAGTTCAGGATTATCACCACTAAACAGGCTGAATATCGATTCCGCTGATATCGTCTGATCCGGAGTATTCATAAATAAATCTTCCTTTTCTCAATACCTCAAGCAAGAAGAGGTCAGGCAGCGAACCAGCCGCCATCAACAGGCAAGATAGCCCCATTAAGATAACTGGCATCATTGGAGGCGAGAAAAGCAATAGCAGCGGCAATCTCCTCAGGCGCGGCGATCCGCGAGGGCGCGCTGGCCTGAAGAAACGGGCTCACTCTGCTCAGACCAGCTTCACTCGGAGCACTACCTCCGATACCAATAGCGGTCGCGACCGCTCCAGGACAGACTGCATTACAGCGGATACCGCGTTCTCCATAGTGGAAGGCAATACTCCTGGTCAGTCCCACCACTCCGTGCTTCGCGACGGTATAGGGTGTTCCGGCAGTCCCACCACGTAATCCCGCTTCGGAGGCGGTGTTGACAATATTGCCTCCTCCTTGTTCCAGAAACAGCGGGATCGCTCTCCGGCAGGCCAGAAAGGGTCCATTCAGATTAACAGCCAGAACCCGTTCCCATAAGTCGAGAGTGACATCTGCCACAGGGGTCATAAGATCCATAATCCCGGCATTATTACAGAGAATATCGAGCCGGCCATACACAGATGTGGCGGTGGTCAGCATGGTATCTACGTCACTATCTAACGCGACATTGGCGGTACATCCAGTAACTTTCGCTCCTTGTTCCCGCAGTTCTTCGACCAGCGCTTGCAGCGGTGCTTCCACAATGTCAACCGCGACCACCGCTGCTCCCTCAGCCACCAGACGCTGAACCAGCGCGCGACCAATGCCAGAGGCGGCGCCCGTCACCAGGGCAACCTGTTGCTCAAAACGCATAGCTTCTTGCTCCTTAGCTCGGATGCGGCTTCAGGGCGAGAAAACCGCTGAGGCTCATCCCAGAGGTATCATCATCTCAAGAATCAATACAGTGTGTATACTGTCTCCAGTTGTCACATACGTCTGTTTGGATTATAATGTCACTGAATGACAAAAGTCAATGAAAGAAAAAAGGGGAATGAAAGACACGACATCGTCACCACTTGACGAATCACAACAGATGAGTTTGCGAGAACGCAAAAAACGTCTGGCACAAACGACCATTGAGGAGGCGGCGCTCCGGCTTTTTCAGCAACAGGGATACGAGCAGACTTCCATCCAGGACATTGCTGATGCAGTGATGATGTCCCCCCGTACCTTTTTTCGCTATTTTGCCTCCAAAGAGGAGGTGCTCCTTGGGCCAATGCGCACCGTCCTGAGCGACGGGATCCGTTCTCTGCAACGCATGGCGTCAACAGAGTCACCACAAGTAGCACTCAGAGCAATCCTTGAGTTTCTGGCCAGCAGGTATCAGCAGCAGCGGGCTAGTTTTCTGCTCCGCTATCAGGTGGCGGTACAAACTCCATCGATCGCCTCTATCTATATCTATGTACTGATGGAAATCGAGCCTGCCATCTGCGATGCGCTTTGCTCCCATCTGGAAACTGCCACAAATCGCAACACGATCCGCTTCCTGGTAGCCGTCTACATGGCCGCGTTTCGCGTGGCCATTGAGGAGTGGTTGGAACAGGAAACACAGGGAGTTCTGGTTTCTTTACTTCGTGAATACCTGGACTCTTTCGCGTCGCTTTCTGACACGCCTTCTACGTTCAAAACGCCTTGACAGGCGGCCTCAATCGAGATACAATTTCCCACGAAGGGTAAGCACCCCTGGCTCTGTCCCGTGTGCTTCACGAAAGACATTCCAGGAGGTGTTATGCTACCACGACTCTCACGACTTCTACAACTCTCAGGAATCCCCACATTACGAGGACGCGAAGCCTTTGTCCTTGCATTCCTTATCGATGCACTCGGCACTGGGCTATACCAACCCTTCTCGCTGCTGTACTTCCAGATAGTTGCCGGGCTCGACCTTCCGGCGGTCGGCGTCGCGCTTACCATCGCCACAATCCTGACCTTGCCGATGAATCCGATCACCGGCAGCCTTGTTGACCGCTTCGGAGCCAGGCGGCTGGTAATTGTGAGCCAGTTTCTTCAGGCCATAGGCTTCCTGGGCTACCTCATCGTTCACAACATCCCTCTGCTATTTGCTACAACATTCCTTGTCACAGCTGGCAATCGCGTCTTCTACGCAGCCGCCACAGCACTGATCGCCGAGATCGCGGGCCACAATGAGCGAGACCGCTGGTTTGGATTTGTAGGGGTGACACGGAATGCCGGGCTGGTCGTGGGCGGCCTGCTGGCTGGCCTCATCGTGACATTTGGCGGCTCCAATGGCTATCGCGTACTCGTCCTGGCGAACGCGTGTAGCTTCCTCCTGATGGCTATCGCGCTCTGCTGGCGTAGAGCCACCCACCAGCCTAACGACCGGGATCTGCCCAGAGATCAGGCTGAGGCTCCGCCAGACAATCAGGCCAGGAACCTGGCTAATGATCCTCTTCATAGAGATCCTGAGGACAACAGGCAGACAGGATATGGCGTCGTCCTGGCGGATCGCCCGTTCCTCGTGCTGGTCGTGTGCAACATTATCTTCGCCCTCTGCCCCCTGATGATGTCGCTTGGGCTGCCAATCTATGCGACGGAAACCCTGAAGCTTTCAACGGCGACGGTGGGCACACTGTTCGCCTTCAACAGCCTGCTGGTAATCTGCGCGCAGACGTTGACGGTGCGACTCCTGGAGCCCTTCCGCCGCACACGCTCCCTACTCATTGCTTGCCTGCTGTGGATCGCGGGTTGCATCTTATTTGCTCTGGCCCCACTAATACCAGGCTTCCTGCTCATCCCTTACCTGCTTGCCACGGTCGCCATCTATACGTTCGCGGGCATAATCGCTGGCACCATATCGGTAGCTCTGGCGGCGGCCAGCAGTCCTGCTCACACACTGGGACGTTACATGGCGCTCTTTGAGCTTGCCTGGGGGATCGCCAGCGCCATCGCTCCAACAATGTTCGCGTGGCTCTATGCCGCCAGCCCATCTGGCACATGGTTAGCACTGATGGGACCGATGCTTATCGTCAGTCCGCTCCTGCTCTGGCTCGAAGCGCATCTTTCAGCACGAGCTCTCTATATTCACCACCCGGTCGAGATGCATTCCGACAAGCAGGCAGTCCAGCGCTAGGTCCTGCCCCACATGGCTTGATTACGAAATTTCTCCACCGCACAGACTACAGAAACGCCGGTTGGTCTGCTCACGTCCACAATGCGGACAATGAATCAGCACCCCGCCTGTCGCGCCGTCAGGACCACTCCCATTAGCACCGAAAACGGGCGTGCGCGGATAGAACCCATCGAGAATCCCCTTATAGGTGGTACTCTCCGACCAGTTCATCAGCTCTTTCGCCCGCACAATAATCAGAGGATGACTGACCGAGGTGACCATCAATAGCTTGTACATGCGGTCAAGCATGTTGGCATCCACCTCTTCATACAGGTCAGCCTGCTTCAAAAACTCCTGCGCATTCATCTGATCGCGCTGGAAAAGCGTGCCTCCGGCGAACTTCATCATCAATGAGAGCGTTATCTGCGGGTCTTGTACAACCAGTAGTGCCGCGCGATCGGCGCTAAACTCGGATTTGCGATCCCACTCCAGCAGCGCCGCCTCCAACGTGCGTCCGACCAACTGCCCGATGCCGAGCGTCATATTGCCTATGAGCTGAAGCAGGAAGCTGATACCCCGCGCCATTGTCTTATAGAGCACATGGCCAGATTTAATATGCCCCAGTTCGTGCGCGATTACGGCCAGTATCTCGTCTTCGTTCATTAAATCGAGCAGGCCCGTCGTCACGACGATATAGGGGTGATCATGCCCACTGGTCCAGGCGTTGGGAACGGGATAGTTCAACACATACAGCTCCGGCTCAGGCATATCCAAAATAGTACAGGCCTCCTGCAGCGAGGCATAAAGATTGGGGCACTGGGTAGAGGTTACCTTCACACTCTGGGCTACATTCTGGATATAGGCCACACGTTCCGGCAATAATTCAATAAATTTGCGGATAATGATATCAAGTCCAGGTACCTTCTGAAGAGCATTCAATGCTGCACGATCATATGGATGCTGCAGGGCCGATGCATCCAACCCCGGAAAGCGCTTCCGGGCCCCCGGCTGAACAGTGGACATTCGAGACTCCTTCTAAGGGTTCGGCCACACCATTGATGCTCTACCGGCGGCTATATGGCCAGAACTCTCTTGTGATTCGTTACACCAGCCAGCTTCCAGATACTCAAACTGGCAATGTACTATAAGAAATTCATGAGGCCAGGCAGATCCCGCCCGGCGCCTTTTTCTCGACAATCTGATTTACTGTTTCTACGTCTGCTATTCAGACAGGTTACACCCACCACCATATCGTTCGCACTCCCCCACTCCCCCGATGAGACCTCTTCTAAATATACACTGCCTTACTCCATCGCGCAATCTCTCCGCAGAGAAATCGCCCAGACATAATAGCAATTCGTGGCAAAGCAAACTAGCTAGAGAAGATCAAGCTGGCGAGCTCGTTCACAGACCTACAGCACTCTTCAGAAAATTTGAGCCTCATGACAAAATGAAAGCATGCGAGCATACTCTTACGATCTTCGACGGCGTATTCTGCACGCGGTTGATCAGGGAAAATCACGAGCAGAAATCATCAAGACATTCGACGTTTCACGAGCCACGATTAAGCGTTATCTCAAGCTGAGACGCGAGACCGGCGATGTCAACCCCAAAGCCATTCCAGGACGTCCGGCGAAGAGTTGATAGCACCTTCGGGAAAGGTTGGAGACATTTCTAAAAGCACGTCTATGAGCAGAGCAGAAATGGTTCATCGATGAAGAGAACTTTTCTTCTTTTGGGAGAGCAAGATGCGAGAAGTTTTCCACTCCCTCTCAGGTTAGAATGGAGGGAAACGAGAGAGTGATGAAACAGCATGTCTCAGACATGAGGAGTGAGAAATATGAGCTTTCTTGCACAAGGAAGAGGGTCTGATTCGCCGTATGTAGAGTCGATCTGGCGGGGTACCACTCAGCAGGAGACGTCTTTTCTGTGCCCTGCCGATGGACGGTGGAATATCCTGTTCACATGGTGGGATGGAAAGGTGCGCATTTCTGTCGAGGGTCCCATGACCCGAGCGATCCCCAAAACGCACGGAAAGGGAATTGAGTGGCTCGCCATCAAGTTTAAGCTGGGCACGTTTCTGCGCGATGTACCTGCAAGGTTACAGCTCGACGGAGAAGTTCTCTTGTCCCTGGAAACGCTTCACTCGTTCTGGCTGGGTGGCTCGATCTTCCAATTGCCTGACTATGAGAATGCAGACACCTTTGTCGATTGGCTGGTACGTAGGCAGGTGCTCCTCTCTGATCCAGTCGTGATGGCGGCATTGGCTGACCAACCCCACCAGCTCTCGTCACGCACGCTACGACATCGTTTTTTGCACGCCACCGGTTTGTCCCAAACGAGCATTCGTCAGATCGAGCGCGCTCGCTCTGCTGCATCGCTTTTACAACAAGGCGTCTCGATCCTCGACGTCGTTGTCCAAGCCGGCTATGCCGATCAACCGCATCTGACCCGCTCCCTGGGACGCTTCTTGGGACAGACACCTGCTTCTTTCGCTGCTATGCATATGCCAGTGGCCCCTCCTCTTGCATCTCCCTACGCCGCGCTCGTATCTCGCTGAGCTGCTCGGGTCCAAGCAACTTGCCATTCTGTTCAAGACACGTCCTGATCATGTGGGGTATGATTCTGCTGCGCCGGTCGCTGACGCGTTTTCGCGCAATACCAAGGAGAAAAAACAAAGAAAGAATCATCAGGAGAAATCATCATGACAGAGAATACCAGTGGGGACACAAACGCCATGAACACCGATGCCAAGGGCAGCTACGCTGTGGTGAATGGTCTGGCAATGTATTATGAGGTCCACGGCACCGGGTTCCCACTCGTCCTGCTTCATGGCGCGTTTACCACCATCGACATGTTCGCAGCGCTTCTCCCACTGCTTGCATCGACTCGGCAAATCATTGCCGTGGAGTTGCAAGGACATGGGCATACCGCTGACATCAAGCGAGAGCTGCGCTTCGAATACCTTGCGGATGATACCGCAGCACTTCTGGCCCACCTGGGGATTGAGCAAGCCGATGTCTTCGGATATAGCTTGGGAGGA
>JAFMRP010001170.1 GCA_017354095.1 Ktedonobacteraceae bacterium | reverse complement strand
TGGGCAGGGCGCGTCACCGGACTGGGCAACCAGCGCGTTGAGATCGCCATGATGCGCACGCCAGACGGCCACAGTCGGCTCGAGCTCTCGCGATTTCTCACCCCGCCTGTGGTCGCCGATCACCGGAACGCCCCGGTGAACGCTCTGGGCTACCTACGCGTCATGTTTGCCGTGGACGACATCGACGAGACGCTCGTCCGGCTCCGCAAGCACGGCGCAGAGCTGGTCGGCGAAGTGGTCCAGTACCAAGACGTGTATCGGCTCTGCTACATCCGCGGCCCCGAAGGACTTCTCATCGGGCTGGCAGAACAACTCAGGAATACATGAGTAGCGGATGGCCGCTCAAATGCAAAAAGGGTGAAAGGTGACGAGAGATGCGCATAAACGCTGGCGAAACGCGTTTCCGATTCCGTCGAAGCTCACCAATCGCCACGTCACCAGCCAGGTGTTTCTGGCGAATACCTTTCTCCCGGACGCAGAAAAGTGCGGACATCCGTCCACATGCCTGCCGCCGTGTTGCAATGCACGCGCGCGCATTCCATCACCATCGTCATCGCGCGCATCTTCATGCACGCTCTGGTTCACGGTGGTGTGCACGTGGATGATGTGATGGTACCCGTTCGATTCGTCGGTGGAGACCATCGAGTGGCGCGTGAGTGAATGGATGCACCTGGGCTTCCAGGGTTTCGCCAGTCGTGTTCGGGACAACGCGCCTGCCGGACATGACCGCTCTCCCGCCCCATCGTTCCTACCATCGGCGAACGATCATGGTTGTAGGTTCCACACCCACGTTGCTTGTTCGCTCGACGATGCGACGGATCCCATTGGGTGCTTTCGGTCGCGCTGAGCAAGTCGGTGATAGGAAATTCCATGCCACATAGTTTAGCACCATTTCACACTTTCTGGAATTGAGCGATCTGCATTAATGATACAAACGATGAAAGAGAAAAGAAGTAAAACGTGTGTACGAGCTTCGTAGTCCTGTGACTCTCATGAGACACCTTGCTCTGTGCCTTGTTCAACGATGACTTTCTTGTGAATATCGATGCCGCAACAGCGGTGATAGACCAGTTCCATGCCTTCCCTCACGCAAAAGAGTCTGAGATGTTCACAGGGGGCGCAAGGCGAACAAGAATCTCCTCTACGTGCTTGCTCTCCCAGTTGCCTGGGGAACTGCGACAGACGGTGGTGCCTGATTGCACCCCTGATCAGTCTCTTCTTCGGGCTCAAAGCGCACCAGAGAGGTGACTGATCTACGACCGTGAAAACCTCTGCCCTCATTCTACTCTTTTTCATGCTCGGTGGCGAGCCGCAGGCTCATGTGGGTCTCTCTTCTGAGAACACGGCAAGGACGATCAAACCGGACAGAAGGATGGAGCGACTTCCCATCTTCCTGCCCCAGCAACGGAACGGTGTGCCCGTATGCTCCAGTATACTGTGTACTCCAAATGTAGCTCATACCTCCCTCTCCCAATGTCCTACAGCAGATACACCAGCAGGCGCAGGAACTGGCGCAACTCTTTGGCGTGAACGGAGAGACGCTGAGAAGGGAGTGCTCCCTTTCAACGTCTGTATGAGCTGGAGGCCGAAATGGTTGCGATGTTCTCACTATGCCTCTATGGTTAAAGGCACTTTATTTCTAAAATATGCTTTCATACACTAAATAAATCACTATCTCGATGGAGTTTCCTTCTCAAGCGCAGGAGTGTGCCCTTGTTTCTGCGCGAGCGGATCCTGTCCCACCAACAACACTGGCCCTCTCCCACTGAGGGCTTGTGCTAGTTCTTGGTAGGGAATCGTCTGCTGATACGTGCTTTTGGAACCCGTCGCTGATGCCCTTTCATAGGTCAACACCAGTGCCACTTCATGCTCCTTGCCAGAGGAGACGTCTGGCGATGCCGCCAACTCGGCCAGCTCAGCGCTGGAAATCAGCGGTGCCAGACCAAGGTAGCGCAGCGTCGGATAACGGCTGTGGGCGGATCTGCCGAGAATGGCCGCAACAGACGTGACAACGGGAGCAGGGGCTCCTTTCTCCCACCTTCCTATCGCACATGCGCTGATTTCATCAAAATCGCCCAACGTCCATTGTGAAATATCGCCCGGTTGTAGGGGGGTCTTCAACGCTGCATAGGGCTCTTCCACGTTGCGGATGTCGCATCCCCAGAACCGCGTCCCATCAGGAAACACCATCTCGCAGCTGAGGCGGTTGCAGGTTCTATCCATGTCCTCACGTGCTCCCCGCGGCAAGAGAAGAGACGTCACCTCATAGGTCCCCGCATCATGGCGCTGGCACAGCACGGTATCGGCATGAACCGCCGTTTCTAACGGGCCAGCAATATGGTGTCTCGTGACGCCCAGATATATGCCACGGCCATCGGGAGACTGAAGCGGTACGCCATCCTTGTAGGCATACACAGCGTCACCGGCAAGTGCG
>JAFMRP010000253.1 GCA_017354095.1 Ktedonobacteraceae bacterium | reverse complement strand
CGCTCCGCTCGGCTGACGGCGTAGCCGTAGCTGCGCCAGCAGCGTTGCCGAGCGGAACAAGAGGACCCTCTTGTATCTCATGATACCCTACTTCACGATCACTGTCAGATTCATTCCTGGGTGTACTGTACAAAGCAGCTGGAACGTGCCAGCCGTGGTAAACGGTCCAACCTTCTCGGTCTGGCCAGTAGCAACGGTCATATTACTCACTTTAGGAGCGCCAGGCTCGGCACCAGGCTTGGGAGTGGTGCCGTTCTCCCACGTTCCGTTGGAGATAATATGGATCACCGATGAACTGTTGACCAGCGACAGGCTTGAGCCTTTGCTGACCGTAACGCTCTTCTCAGTGAAATTCGTCGCGTTCATAGACACGCTGGCCTCACTGTTACCGCTATTACCACCGCTTGCCGCAGGCGGCGATCCACCTGCAGGAGCCTGAGACGTACTGCCTGGACGAGCACATGCCGCCAGGATAATACTGCCAAACGCCAGCACGGTCAGCGCCAGCATACACAACTTCAATACTCGTGACATCTTATACATGTTGATCAAACCTTTCTCCTGGTCATTCCTCTCCTGTATCCACGAATTCAAGGCTTTGATCGCGACTGCATAAGTTCAGCATAAAGGCGACCCAAAGAGAACAGACCAGTTCAGCCAGCGTTAGCCAGCTTCCTTCCATAGGATAGCGATATATCCATGGACGTGAAATCGGGCAATTACAGGATATTCTATGAGGTGAATACCTGATATTCCGATACGGCCAGCCCGGTAGCCCGGCTGTGTCCCTCACGCTCACACGATCGCAATTATTAATAGATTTAATATATTATATACTTAATCTCATCGACTAAAAATTTCCACTACAAAGCCCTCATAGCATTGACATAGCTAGAAAGATATGTTATATTACTAGCGTTCCCCGTGAGGGAGAACATTCCAGGGAGGAAAGAGACCCTGGCACTTGGCTCAAGGCCTTGCATAGGTAAACCGAAAGGAGGCCTTATGAAACCAATGAAGAAACCCTTACATGTTATAGGGATGGTATTTCAAATTGACCAGGAGCGCCCGTGGAAGCGGGCATATCGACCATCTCCTGAGCGACTGATCGTCCCGTGTCTTTGACCTGATGCACTCTCACTGAAGAGTCTCGCTAAGTCCAAACGACGACTTACGTCGTGGGGACGGCGGAAGCCATCAGGAGATGCACGTGAGCCGCGCATAGAAAAAGTAGAGCGGTTCACATGATGTGGATTAGGACTCGGTTTTGACGTAACACGGGAGTTGTGAAGAACAAGAAAAACGCAAGGGCCGGATAGCGAAATGCGGATCCCGGCCCTTGCGTTTTTTACGCTTCGCCTACTCTCCATCTTGAGGCTTGCCTCCCCCTCCCCCGTTGCCGTTGCCATGTCCATTACCATTGCCGTTCCCATTGCCACCTCCACCCTGGTTTCCGGCGCTCCCCCCGGGAGCTCCCTTCCATGTAAAGTGACTGCTGAGCGCGACTGTCCCATCGGGATTCCTGATGCCCAGAAGAGTGGGCTGTTGTTTCCCGCTCCAATTCAGGGTAAAGACGTACTTACCTCTCTGAAGTACCCCTGTCACGGTCATGAGCTGGTTGTCCACGACCAATCTCGCTCCCGGCTGCAGATACTCCCCACTGATCGTCACCTGCACTTTTCCGTGTCCGGTGAGCAGGGCGGTCACTGAGGTCAGGTATGGCATGGTTTCGCCCAGGTCCAACAATGTAGCGCAGGTCGAAATCTGCTCTGTCAGGGCGAGCCGCTGCAGCAGTCCGCGCAAGGTATGGCGCGCATCGCTTTTGAGTGCCACCAGCTCTTGCTGCAGCTGATCTTTATCATTGCTGGCAGGCAGGGCCTGTACATCCTGCGTAAAGGCGGCCAGGTACTGGTTAAACGCTTTCAGCGTATCGCGATAGGCGCCTGCGTGGGCCGCATCTGTGAGGTTGGCGAGCATACTCAGATGGTCGCGAGCCGCCTGGTCATCCAGCCGAGCCTGCGCCACCGCTGGATCGTTCAGTGAGTACTCGACGCGTTGTTCCCAGTTCTTTAATGCATACAGTGGACTGCTCGGGCCCGCGCCATGCGCGACCGCCATCACGCCTGTACCCAGGATCAGGAGCAGCAAGACGCAGAGCAAGGCAACACTGGCGAGCGAGCGCTGTACGGGGACTCGCACAGACCTTGCCAGCCGCCAGCGCTGCCAGGCAGATTGACGGTGTAACTCGGCGGAGCGTGCCAGCACACGCCGTTCCAGCCGCCGGGCAAAGTCGGCATCAACCTGCAGTGGTGGTGCTTCCTTGATGTGCTGCGCCTGCTCTGCCAGCGCTTCTAGCTCCGGGTCAGAAGACGGCTGCAGACCGTCGAGTCGATCATTCAGGCGTTCGGGCTGCGAGCTCATCGCGTCCTCCTTCCCTGTTTTTCATGACTATATGCAATATCAGCATTTTGACGTAGTAGACGGTGCAGGCTATTGAGCGCACGGAACTGGAGCGCTTTGACGGCATTGGCTTTTTTGCCGATCATCTTCGCGACGTCCGCAACTTCATAGCCCAGGATCAGGCGTCCCACCAGGACCAGCCGCTGTTCTTCTGTCAGCATATTCATGGCCTGTACGACCTGGTCCCACTCCTCACTCTGTTCGGCGTGGTTGGCCGGGTCCGTTTCCTGAGAACTGGCCAGCATAACCTCGTTCTCGATTGTGGTTTCGCTTATAGCTGCCGGCTCCAGTGAGACAAATGTGGGCAATTTCTTTGACTTGCGGTAGTAGCCTGCCAGGGTAACGCGCGCGATCTGAAACAGCCAGGCCGCAAACTGGGGCTCGTCTTGCGTACGAACGCGGCTAATGCCCTCGACCATCTGTAAAAAAACCTCCGAGGTGAGATCCTCGGCGGTGGCTCGATCAGGAACGCGTGCAGCGATATAACCAAAGACGCCCGGTAGAAACTGGCGATACAGCGTGCTCACCCCCTCCGCCTCTCCACGCCGGGCATATTCCAACGATTGACGGAACGCCAGCGGCGGATTTCTCCCACCAGTCGGATCGTCTTCGGGATTGAGGCGCCGCGAAAACATATGAGAACATTCCTTTTTACATGAATGGGGGTGATCTTCCAGACCTGCGCAGGGTGGGACCAAAGCGCTTAACAGGAGCAGAAGATTCCCCCTATATATAGTTGCGACATCGACGATAATAGTTATGGCCTGAGTGGTATTTACTTATTGTAGCGAGGATGGGTTGGGAACTCAACTTCCCGGCCTTTTTGTCTGCGGATTCGATTGACAACCCGTAACTATTCACGGGTCGCGAGCAACTATATAGGTAAGAGGGTGCAGAGCAGTGAAGGGCTCTAAGCATGGAGTAATCTCTGGTGGACCGCCGCCTCCCCCCCATCCCAACCAGCAGGCACAGTTAGCCAGGGGTCACGATCTGCACCTCTATTTTGCAATGATATGGAGATAACTCACCTACTCCTCCTGCTCACTGCTTGTGTTCGCAGGGCAAGCTTGCGAACGCCCCTTTCTGTTCTTTGTTCGGGGTATCCTGGTCGCCTTCCAGCCGCACTCACTGGAAGGCGGCCATTCCCCCCGCCGCTTCAGCGCGGGGAGGAATGACCGTTCCTTGTGAGCCGGATGGGATGGGTGGTTCAAGCTGCTCTCTCATGGCGTTCTCCCTTTGTGTAGGCATAGCCATCGTTGCGGTGAACAGGGTGGCAATAGCGATGGTTGATGCCTGTGATGCGCCCGCTCGTGGTGACCAGGTCGAAGGAGCCAGAAGCTCGCGCCAGCACGCGCCCCACATGTGTCCCGGCCTTCTTGCCCACAGGCACAACTGCCCGCACGAGATCGCCGGTTTGATAGCCATGATGGACCTTGTGCCTGCTGCGAAGGCGGATGGGGAAGCCGCTGGCGTTGGTGCCACACATCTGCCGCGAGCCATGCCCCGTTGCCTTGATCAAGAGCGGCACTACCTCTCTCGTCTTCAGGGACGCTGGCGTCGAAACACCGACATTGGCAGCGTCGAGCCAGTGCGTCTTGGGCAAGTTGCGTCTGCTGCGGTTGAACTTGGTCAAGCCGCCTGAGCCCGTTTCCAGTGGCAAGCCCTCCGTCTTGAGACGTTCGTATAAAATCCAGCGGCTGCTGTTGACGACCGCCGCATCGCGCAGAGGGGCTTTCGCCTGGGCCAGGATGCGGACAAGCATCTCCGGCTTGTTGGCAAGGAAGACGCGCACGTCCTGATGACCCTTTGCTTGATTGCAATCCTGGCAGGCAAGGGTGAGATTCGACACGCTGTCTGTACCGCCCTTAGCCTTCGGCTGAATATGCTCCACCTGGAGCGGAACGCCGGTTTTCCCGCAGTAGGCGCACGCTCGCCCCCACTTCTCCAGCAGATAGGCTCTGATCTCGTAGCCGAGCAGTTCTCCCTGCTGATAGGCAATGCCTTCGATCTCCGGCTGCTGCATCGCCTGCGTATCGAACTTGACCAGTTCCAGGCTGAGTGCTTCGAGAGGGCAGAGCCTCCTGAGCCGTGCCACCCAACAGAGCACGTTGGCGATGCGACTCTCCAATGAAGGTGGCAACCAACCCGGCTTGCGCCGCCGATTGGAGAACCTGGGCTGTCTGTAGCGGGTTTTACGACTCCGACGCGAGCGACGGACGAGGAGGCGTGCATCCAGCGCTGCCTTGACGGCAAAGCCACGGTGAGACACCTCCGCTGCCCAGAGCACCTCGCCACTGGCGTCATCCAGCAGGGCAAGCCCCGTTGTCTGTGCCCCCGGATCGAGCTTGAGCCGCAAGGGCACCACCGCTGGTTCTGGCACGGCGGCTTTCAGGATGATGGTGAAGGGAAAGCTTCTCAAGACAGCGGCCTTGCCCTCTTTGAGCAGCACTCTTGCCCTCCCCGGATGCACCAGATTGAGCGGCTTCCGGCTGGCGTCTAGCACAAAGACCTTCGACATTGGTAATTCCTTTTCCCCCTTGCGGGGCCTCCCGTTTCCGGGGTAACGTTCGCCTCGACAAAGTTCCTGAGCGGCTACTCCACGTTGCACTGAGCTTCATCTCCGTAGGCACGCTTAACAACGTGGTACGAGAGGCTGGGGCTGGCGTCGCACCCCAGCGTCGGTGGTTGAGCACTCCTCAAGAACGTAGGCTCGCATCCAAGCCTGAGTCTGGTCATGATCGGAGCCAACGGGGAGGGGGTGAACCTACCCGCAAGCTCCCGGCTTGAGCCGGGAGTTCATGACTGGAAGGCTCTTCCCTTGTTCTAATCGCTGCCGAGCGAGAGTACGGCCATGAAGGCTTCCTGGGGGATTTCGACGCTGCCCACTACCTTCATACGCTTTTTACCCTCTTTCTGCTTCTCCAGTAGTTTGCGCTTACGTGAGATGTCGCCGCCATAGCACTTGGCAAGCACGTCTTTGCGCATGGCTTTGACCGTCTCGCGCGCGATGACTCGCGAGCCGATAGTGGCCTGAACGGGCACCTCGAAGAGCTGGCGTGGGATGAGGCCGCGCAGTTTCTCCACCAGCGCCCGTCCCTGGTAGTAGGCCTTCTCGCGATGCACGATGAGCGAGAGCGCATCAACCGGCACGCCGTTCACGAGGATATCCAGCTTCACCAGGTCAGATTCTACATAGTCAGCAAAGGAGTAGTCGAGCGAGGCATAGCCCTGAGTGCGCGACTTAAGCTGGTCATAGAAATCAATGATCAGTTCCGCCAGCGGCATATGATAGGTCAGTAGCACGCGTTCGGCTTCGATATATTTCAGATCTTTATAGATGCCACGGCGTGTCGTCACCAGGTCCATGATCGTGCCGATATAGCGCGAAGGAGTGAAGATGGAGATCTCCATCATGGGCTCTTCGATCCGCTCGATCTCGCCCGCTGGCGGCATCAGGGATGGATTATCCACGTGAACCACCTCGCCCTTGCTATTGGTCACCAGGTACTCCACGCTGGGAGCAGTCGCCAGGATATCCAGGCGATATTCGCGCTCCAGGCGCTCCTGAATAATCTCCATGTGCAGCAGGCCCAGGAATCCGCAGCGGAAGCCGAAGCCCAGAGCATTCGAGGTTTCCGGCTCATAGAAGAGCGCGGCATCGTTGAGCTTCAGACGGTCCAGGGCATCGCGCAACAGGGGGTAATCATCGCCCTCCACGGGATAGAGGCCGGCGAAAACCATCGGCTTGGCGGGCTGGTAGCCTGGCAGTGGTTCGACATTGTCCAGCGCACTGGGGACGGTTACCGTATCACCAACGCGGCAATCTTTGACATTCTTAAAGCCGGTCGCGATATAGCCCACCTCTCCGGTCGTCAGTGCCCCCACCGAGACCAGGCGCGGTTGAAAGCAGCCGGCCTCCAGGATGTCGGTGGTGCTGCCTGCGGCCATCATAGAGACGCGTTCGCCCTCACGCATACGGCCATCTATCACGCGCAGATAAGCAATGACGCCTTTATAGGCATCATAGTGGGAGTCAAAAACCAGCGCGCGCAGGGGTTTATCTGGCTCGCCTTTGGGAGGCGGCACCAGTTTGACAATGGCCTCCAGGATGTCCTGAGTACCGATGCCCTCCTTGGCTGAAGCGAGAATGCAATCTTCTTTGGGCAGGCCAATGACCTCCTCAACCTCCTGTTTGACGCGTTCAGGCTCCGCGCTGGGCAGATCGATCTTATTGATCACAGGGATCAGAGCCAGATCGGCCTCCAGCGCCAGGTAGAGATTTGCCAGCGTCTGCGCCTCAATGCCCTGCGTGGCATCGATGACCAGCAAAGCGCCTTCGCACGCCGCCAGGCTGCGTGATACTTCATAGGTAAAGTCGACGTGACCAGGGGTATCAATCAGGTTGAGCTCATACTCCTGACCATCCTGCGCGGTATAGTGCATAC
>JAFMRP010001169.1 GCA_017354095.1 Ktedonobacteraceae bacterium | reverse complement strand
GGCGGGGTCGAGCTGCGCGAGATGATGTAATCGAGTTCCTGTGTTGTGTCCACCAGGTTATACACCTGCCCGGGAAAGTTCCCGGGCTTGAAGGTAAAGAAATTGACGGGCGTCCCCCGCACCGGGGTGTTGGTGACCGGCGTATAGCCTGGCCGCCGGTCTAATGTCAATTTGTTCGAAGGCTCGAAATTCAGCCCGTCCGAAATAGCGTCGTACAACTCGATGATGCGCCGCCCCATGGTGCGGATAGGCACGATCAACGGATTGCGATAGCTGTACCACCCCGTGTAGAAACGGCTGATCTGCAGCGGTGCGGCTTCTGAGATATGCGCCATTTACGCCAAATTCCACAGTATTGCCGTGTCCTGATTGGTCAAGCTGGCATCATTTGCGCCGGTTGTCACCCGGGCGACCAACCGGCTGCCCGGCCCGGCAGTTATTACCGTGCCTGCAGGAGGCGCGCCCTGCAACGTGGTGCCGCCTGCGGCGGCAATCACCAGCGTGAAAAGCGTCACCGTGGTTCCCACCACTCCACCCACTATCGGATGGAATATGTAGTCGATGCTCACACTGTCTGCCACTCCAACGTCCCCGCCTTCGAAGAAGAAGCCTGACCCGTTTGGATTAGTTATGGTCAGCGTGGCATTCTGCCCGAAGATATATGTCGCTTCGGTGTTGAGCCGTTCAGGGGCGGTAAATAACGGGAACTGTATGACCAGCGCCCCGGCTGCTCCCCCTGGCTGGCCGGGAGGGCCCTGTGGTCCGGGAGGCCCCTGTGGACCCGTCTGTCCTGGGGGCCCGGGAGGCCCCTGCGGTCCGGGAGGCCCGGGCGGGCCCTGGGGCCCGGTCTGCATTCCCATGGGGGTGTTGAGATTTACCGGCGAGTCCCCGCATATCGATATCAGGCGGGGGCCGAAGGTCAAAGTGTTATTGGCGTCGGTCACGATAATCCTGTACATAGTCCCCTGAAACATCAATTCGTCGTTGCCCCATACCTCGCTGCCTGGCGGGATAGATCCCTGCCCATCGAGAGCGAAGGCATAGAGCCGGGGCGCGTTGCGGGTGGTGCCCCCGATCAGCGCCATTTTGTCGAGCAGAAGCGTCAGTTCGCCGTTTGCCGAGTTAGCGAACGTTCCCGTTATCACTTTCATTGCGTTTCACCAAGTTGACCTGCAGATCATTCACGCTTTGCGTGTAATGCTTAACATAGAAGGTAACCAGTTCCTGGTTCTTCATGGCCGTTTCAGGATCGAGTAAATACCCGTAACTAAAGTCAAAATCACATCGTCCCAGATAATGGTTGAGTTTGTTCGCCTCCCGCCAGCCTTTGTTGAAGTAGAGAAAACTCGATTCGGCCACAGGCGGCCAGGCATGCATAGGATCCTGAATAGCGCGAGGACTTGACCAGTAGGGAACTATGATAGTCGCCTTGCCCTCAGGAACCAGGATGCGCCATAACTCATCCATCCAGGGGATGCGCGCAGGACCGGGGATGTGTTCGAAGAAATGGCTGCAATATACCTCCTCGACCGATTCATCCGTCCAGGGCCAGGGAAACTTGAAAAGATCAACTGTCTGGTCAGCCTTGGCATAAAGGTCTATGCCGATAAAGCCCTCGCGCTTGTTCTCGCCACAGCCTAGATCAAGCTTGAGCAATTCCTTAGGTTGTTCCGCTTCCACCGCTTTTGTAGACATATGTCACCACATCATGTTGTTCTGAGCATCGAAATGCCCGACCTTCACTCTCGAATCGCAGGCAAAGCGAAAACCCTCCCTGCCAGCATTTTCAAAAAAGAATAAGTCCTGGGTATAGCATTTGCCGTGTTCCTGCACCGTCCTGAACCAGGGCGGCTTTAGCTTGCGGAATATGTCGATCTTGAAGAGCGTGAAGCCCATGCCCAGGCCATTCCATTCCTCGACTGCATCCACACTCGGTATCTGGGGCGCGAAACTCTTAGGCATACTCTTAGGATGGCCATAGACCATTGGCATTCCCGCCTCGCCCTTGGTCCAGTAAAGCCCTGACACCACGTCGTATTTGTCGATGGACTCGTAGAGCTTCAGCAGGCCATCCCCTGGAGGGCAATTGTCCTGTTCGAGCGTCAGCATGTATTTCCACTTAGACAACTCCGGGTGGCCCAGGATCATCTCGACCGCCGCCTGATAGGCTGCGCCCACCTCTTTCCCCTCGATGAACAGCGGCCCAAAGATCCGCTGGTTCATGGGGCGCTGCAAGCTGATCCACGAGCTGACCACGCGATGGTGGAGCGCGCCCACGATCGGCGTTACCCACACGGTCGAAAGATCCTTATAGGCTTTGGCTTTCTCCAGGCGCTTGCGCGCCTTGTCGAGATCCGCATTGTGATAGCCAACGTTGTCTTCGAGTTTCATGTTCATGGCATGATAAAGGGCACGATCCTGCCGCTGTCGCCGGTGAAGCCC
>JAFMRP010000252.1 GCA_017354095.1 Ktedonobacteraceae bacterium | reverse complement strand
GGGTTGCAAGGGGTTGCAAGCTCCGTGCCGGTATTCGGAATATCCAGAACAAACCCGGCGTGATAGTGCAAACCACAACAGATGGGTATGATCGATCATGCCTATCTTGATGTATCAAAAGATTTCATCACAAATAGCATGTAATTGCACCATGCTGTATGGATGACTCAGGTATAATTTCGTGTATAATAAAAGGCAGAGAAAACCTGAGGATCGGGGGATCCCCAACTTTTCTTTGAGGCCAGAGACACAATTATTTCGCTACAGTTTACAGCCGCTTGACTATCATTTTTGGCGCAGCGGTTTCCCAACAGACAGAAACAGATGGTAACAACGTTATCAGAAGGGAGGTCTATACAACAAGATAATCAGTCATAAACACCTGTCCATGTCTAAGAGCACAGGCATCATTCAGTTCTTAATTATTTGCAAGGAGAGTTATACATGCAATCAGGCAAAAGCATTGTGAGAGGATTTCTCCCGTCGCTTCTGTGTGTTCTGGCGGTTCTGCTGGTTGCTTGCGGTGGTGGGGGTACCAACCAGAATGGAGCAGTGACGAAAGCCTCGGATGACAAGCAGATTTATATATCTCCGCTGGGGAATCGTACAGACATCAAAACGTTTGACCCGGCCCTGGCAACTGATCTTGACTCAATTTCAGCGATTCAGATGGTATACACCGGCCTGGTATCGCTGAACGACAAGCTGGAGGTGCAGGACCAGCTCGCGGCCAGCCACAGCGTATCGGCTGATGGCCTGACCTGGACCTTCAAGCTGAAGCCAGGTCTGAAATTTAGCGATGGCACGCCACTGACATCCAAAGATGTCGCATACAGCATCGACCGCGCGTTGCAGCCAGCGACCAAATCGGGTGCGGCGCTTACCTATCTTGGCCTCATCAAGGATGCTGACAAGTTGAGTGAAGGGAAAATCTCAACGATCATTGGAGACGGCATCCAGACGCCGGATGATCAGACGGTTGTTATTATCACATCGCAAAAAGCCGCTTATTTTCTGGAAACGCTCACCTACAACACATCGTTCGTGATCGAGAAGAGCATGATCGACAAGTATGGTGACAAGTTCGCCGATCATCTGAGCGAGGGCATTGGTGGAGCTGGTCCGTGGAAGGTTTCCAAATACGTCCATGGCCAGGCGATTGAATTTGTGCCCAATCCCAATTATTATGGTAAGCAGCCGCAGTTGAAGAAGGTCGTCATGCCCTTCTACCAGCAGAGCGATACGGTCTGGCAGGTGTACCAGACGGGGCAGGTTCACTCCTCGGGTGTTCCTTCCTCCCAGCTTGATACGGCAAAGAATCTGCCGAACAAGCAGTTCCACCAGTCGAACCAGCTTGGCATCTACTTTTATGCCATGAACTTCCTGGCCAAACCATTCAATAATCTGAAGGTGCGGCAGGCTTTTGCCCTGGCCATCAATAAAGATGACATCGCCAATAAGATTTACAAGGGATCGGTCGTTCCGACGAACCATATCGTTCCTTCTGGTATGCCAGGATACAATGAGAGTCTGACCGGGCCTCAGGGTGTCAAGGACACGAAGGGGAATCGAGACCTGGCGAAACAACTCTTTAACCAGGGCCTGCAGGAAGAGGGGATGACGCTGGCATCGCTGCCGCCTATCACCTTCACCACTTCGGCGAACTCGGATACCTCGCGTAACGAGGTCGCGGCAGTGCAGCAAATGTGGGAGAGCACGCTTGGCGTCAAGATCAATCTTGAAACGATGGAGTTCAACAAGCTGCTGGATGAGATTGACAACGCCAAGGGCAACCCCAAGGGCTTGCAGATCTGGCGCGCAGACTGGTATGCTGACTATCCTGATCCTCAGGACTGGTTGACGCTGCTCTTTAGTAAAGACGCGCATAAAAATGCCATGAACTATGGTGATAACCAGACCCCACAAAACGCGGCGGAGCAGGCCAACCAGGCATTGATGGTCCAGGCCGATGCCAACAACAACGATAGCGAGCGGATGCAGCAGTATAACAAGGCGGAGCAGGAGTTGGTCAACGACGTAGCCTGGATTCCCATCTACCAGGATACCAGCACGTACGTCCTGAAGCCCTGTGTTGTCGGGGTGGTAGATAACGCGCAGGGGTTGACACCACCTGACGACTGGGCGAACATCTACATCTCGACCGATTCTACCTGTGCTGACACCAGCCAGTATTCGATCAAATAACACGGTCTGATTTTTGCGCAAGGTGCTGGAGGGTGACGAGCCTTCTTGCACCTTCCGTGATGATGCCTTCCACTTGAGCAAGGAATGTAGTATGGTTCAATTCCTCGTCAAACGCCTGATAGGACTGGTTTTCGTCGTCCTCTGCGTTACATTTATCACCTTTATTTTTGGGTATCTCGCGCCAAGTGATCCTATTCGCGTACTGCTCGGCGAACACTTCAATCCAATTATATATGCTCAGTTGAGACACCAGTACGGGCTGGATCTTCCCTGGTATCAGCAATACTTCAACTTTCTGACCGGACTGTTTCGCCTGGATTTTGGCTATTCCTACCATTATCAGGGGCGTCCGGTGTGGGATCTGCTCAAAACTGGTATTCCTTTCTCAGTTGAGTTGGGGGCCTGGGGCCTGTTCTTCACCATCCTTTTTGGTGTGCCGTTAGGCGTGTTCGCGGCGATTAAAGCCAACACCTGGCTCGATACGCTTGGAATGGGTATCGCACTGGTGCTTTACGCGCTGCCGACATTTGTGCTGGCCCTGGTATTTCAGGTGGTGGTGGTATGGATCGATAAAAACACCGGTTTAAACTGGCCAGTAGCAAACTGGGGGCAGGCCTGGAACTATGACTGGAGCTCCATTCAACATAAAATTGGGCCGATACTCGTTTTTGCCGCGTTGACCTTCGCGGGACTGGCGCGCCTGGCTCGCACCAGCATGCTAGAGGTGCTGCGCCAGGATTATATTCGCACCGCGCGAGCCAAGGGACTGCTGGAAACGATTGTTGTTTATCGCCACGCACTGCGCAATGCCATGATTCCGCTGGTGACCGTCATTGGTCTTTCCATCGGGACACTGGTTACCGGCGTCTTCTTCATTGAGCAGATTTTCAACATTCCTGGTATCGGCACTGCGGCGATTACCGCCATCTCTGATCGTGATTACCCGGTCATCCAGGCGACAGCGGTTCTGGGAGCGATGGCCGTGGTAGTGGGCAATCTGATCTCGGATCTGCTTTATACGCTTGTCGATCCGCGTATCAAGGCTGAATAGGGGGAATGTATGGACATGGATACCGGACATCAACCTTCGCTCTCACCTGAAGAAGAGAGATCGACCAGTAACAGAGAGACAGCAGAGGTTATTACGGTGACCGAGCCAGAGGGGCCGGAGGAGGAAAGCGCGACCAGAAAAGAGCCCAGCGGCACGCCATTCCGGGAATCGTTAAGGAGGCTGCGCAAAGATAAGCGGGCAATGGCCAGCCTGTTTGTGATCATATTGTTTATCATTCTGCCGCTCGTTGGGCCGCCTATCTATCAACATATTGGAGGCCCGTATAATAGCGATACTTATGGGGTCATTGGCCCTGAAGTCTATCATAACCCGACACACCAGGAATTATCGCGCCAGGATGAGGGGCTATCGGCACAGTACTGGCTTGGCACCGACGCGGTTGGACGCGACATGTTTGCGCGCATGATGCAGGGCATGCTCATTTCACTGGTAGTAGCCATTATGGTTGAGATTGTGACGGTGGTGCTTGGTCTCACTGTAGGTATTCTGGCCGGCTATTTTGGCGGCTGGATTGACCAGCTCCTGGCACGCTTTACTGACATCATCTTCGCTTTTCCGGGGCTGCTATTTGCGATTCTGCTGACCGGCATTTTTGGTTCATATGCTGACAATTTCTTTGGCAAAGTGCCACTGATTGGAGGGAACGGGCAGGCGCGCCTGTTGCTGGTATCGTTAGCGCTGGCGACGGTGGGCTGGCCATTAATGGCGCGTTTTGCCAGGGGGCAGACGTTGCAGCTCAAACAGCAACAATTCGTTGAAGCGGCCCGTACCGCCGGGACCAGCCACTTTCTGATCATCATACGTCATATCCTTCCCAATCTCTTGAGCATCATCCTGGTCGCCTCAACGCTGGATATCTCCAACACCATTGTGGGCGAAGCGAGTTTGAGCTATCTTGGATTGGGAGTTCAGCAGCCAAGTTCCAGCATTGGACTGATGATTTCGGGTGCCAGCAGCCAGTTAGCGAGCTACCCCTGGGAAGTATTATTACCCATTATCGTACTAACGCTTATTGTGCTGGCGTTTTCTTTTCTGGGTGATGGCCTGCGAGATGCGTTTGATCCTCGCACGAAGGACTGAGGCATCTTTTCCTACTATTCATTTTTTTCGCGGTATATTTATGAGAGGTTTGACGGATAGACAGCGTAGTGTATAATAGGCCAAACACTGCAACGTGGTGCCAAAGTCTGACCAGTTTCCTTTACACATACAGAGGTAACAGGCCTGATAGGGTGAAAATCGAATTGGGCCTCATTTAGTCATGCCCAAATGGATGCGCAAGCGAGCGAGTTGGCCACCCGCACGAAGTTTGAGAAATTCTCATGGTACAAGGGTGATGAGTGGCACGGCCATCGGTAGGCGGTGAGCCGGCCCCCCGCAAGGGGGGCCCTACATTTCCCGAGGGCACGAGTGAGGAGTACCACAGCAATTTGTCAATGAGTTTGACGTGTATGCAGTGTTTTAAAAATTAACTCGTTTTACTTTTTTATCGTTCTGTAAGGAGCATGTATACATGCAAAGGAACAGTAAGTTCCGGGTAGCTCTTTTTTTACCCACGCTTCTGGTATTACTGGCAATGCTTGTCTCAGCCTGTGGTGGTGGCAGTGATAGCAACAGTGGTACTATTGCACCTGCCGACAAGCAGGTTTTCCGCTATCCTGAGGCTGGTATCGACGACTTCGGTACACTCGATCCGGCCCTGGTGCAGAGCGCGAGCGATGCCTACGCGTTGCAAACTGTCTTCACGGGGCTGGTACAGTTTAAAGATGATGGTACGGTAGTGAACCAGCTAGCGGCCAGCATGCCGACCGTTTCGAAAGACGGATTGACCTACAGCTTCACGCTCAAGCCTGGTCTAAAATTTAGCGATGGTTCGCCTCTGACCGCCAACGACGTGGCTTATAGTATTAATCGCGCCATCATCCCGGCGACCAAGTCCACTGTCTCTGGTTATTTGAGCCTGCTTAAAGACTATGATAAAGTCAATAAAGGAAAAATCCCGAGCGCAATTGGTGATAGTATCATCGTTAAGGACGACACCCATCTCGATCTGATCATCTCCAAACCGGCGGCCTACTTCCTGCAGACCCTGACCTACCCTACCTCCTACGTAGTCAACAAGAAGGTGATTGACAAGTATGGTGACAAGTGGACTGATCACCTGGACGAGGGTGCGGGTGATGGTCCCTTCAAGGTCAGCAGCTACCAGCATAACAAGATGCTGGAAGTGGTTGCCAATTCTAACTATTATGGCCAGCAGCCCAAGCTGCAGAAGATCCAATTCACCTTCTCCGGTGATGTGGACACCACCTACAAGGCGTTCCAGAGCAATCAGTACGACTACGCAGGTGTCCCGGCAGCCAACCTGGACGAAGCCAAGGACCGTAAGGACTTCCACCAGACGCCGGCCCTGGTCATTCGTTACCTGGCGATGAACTACCTCTCCAAGCCTTTTGATGATATCAACGTGCGCAAGGCCTTCGCACTGGCGATTGACAAAGATCTGCTAGTGCAGAGTGTGCTTAAGGGCGCGGTCACCCCGACCAACCATCTGATCCCGCAAGGTATGCCTGGTTACAACGCAGGCCTGAAGGGACCTGATGGCACGACAAGCACCAAGGCCAACGTCAATGCGGCCAAGCAGGCGCTGGCTGCCAGTAGCTATGGCAGCGCGGCCAAACTGCCACCCATCACCTTCACCTACTACACCGGCAATAACACCATCAAGAACCTGGTCACCGCGCTGCAGCAGCAGTGGCAGGACGTGCTAGGTGTTCAGGTGAAAACGACTGCCGTCGAGTTCTCCAAGCTGATCTCGTTGTCAGATGCAACGACCAACAATGCTGGTCCGTTACAAATGTGGATCACCGGTTGGCAGGCGGACTACGTCGACCCACAGGACTGGCTGGGGGTTTTCTTTGAGAAGGACGCCGATTCCAACAGCTTCAACTACGGCCAGAATAATGGTGCCAGTGCTGCCCAGCAGCAGGCGGTACAGGCTCAACTGGCCAAAGCTGATGTTACCCAGGACCAGGCAGAGCGCTTGAAGCTTTACAATGAAGCGGAGCAAAAGATCGTCAACGATCTAGGCTGGATCCCGCTCTACCAGTCCAAGGCGATTACCCTGATCAATCCCAAGCTGCATGGCTTCGTGGATAATCCGCTGGGTATTACCGCACCGGATTCCTGGGCGAACATTTACTTCGTTCAGTAGTCAAATTTGGGGAGCCAGGTATATGCGTGCCTGGCTCTTCTGTCTAAGATGGAGGGAAGTGTCGAAGGGACAACGAGCGAGTTATACTGATCTCGGTGTCTCTGTGAGCGTCTCGTTTATAGCACAAGAATATACTTGACAATGTCGAGTATGATCACATAGAATGGACGAAATTCAGCTATGTGACTTCTAGTGCAAGGAACAACTCGATGCGACTGTCCATTTAGTGCAATTCGTCCATGTATATTTTCACGACCGATGCTCGAAACAAGAACCCAAAAGGTGCCATCCCTTACTATTACGAGAGGGACCGTGGTATCCGGCGCACAATAAGCAGCCTTCAACCACAGAGTGAGGAACAACAATGATACAGTTTCTTGTGAAACGCTTCATCGGGCTGATATTTGTCGTGGTTGGTGTCACCTTTATA
>JAFMRP010001168.1 GCA_017354095.1 Ktedonobacteraceae bacterium | reverse complement strand
CTTCGCTTTGCATGGGCCAGGCCCGGCAGGCCGCCAGAGAACTCGGGGACATGGTGCCTGGATCGGCGCGAAGAAACAATTTCGGAATGGAGCTGTGGGACAGCCATTGCCCATAGGTCGCAACAATCTCGGTGACATCAACTGGCTCGCCATCGAAGGGAAGCTGTCGTGGCCAGGAGAGGGTAGGGCGACGTCCTTCACCAGGATCTGCAAACGGGCGACGATACGCGTTCATCTCTTCCTCGGAAAGCTGGCGTTGAATGGTCGCCGGCAGGTTCACCTCGATAAACGAGTTCTGTTCTAGCACCATCTGTTCGCCCGCAGGAGAGCGCAGTTTCTGGAAGATAGCGCGCCCGCGCTCGGACATCTCATCCCATTTTCCAGAGGCGACTACTGCTTCCATATAGGCGATCCCCTTCACTGCATGTGCATGACGGTAAGTCCAGTCAAAGGCCAGAGCTGACCCCCAGTCGTGCACGACGAAGGTGATCCGCTCCCGCACATTGAGCTGCTCAAGAAGGGCATCCAGGTAGCGCCGATGCTCGACAAAGGTGTAGGAGTCGGGACCGCTGTTGGGCAGCTTCGCCGAATCGCCCATGCCAATCAGGTCAGGAGCAATACAGCGCCCGAAACGCTTCAGGTAGGGGATGATGTTGCGCCAGAGATAAGAAGAGGTAGGATTCCCATGCAGGAGGACAATCGGGTCGCCGCTCCCAACCTCCGCATAGGCCATGTGTAGTCCAAGCACCTCTTGAAACTGTTTTGGATACGGAAATGCTGTGCTGATCATAAAAGTTCTCGTTCCTTTCTACGGACGACCGGCCTTCTGTATGACCGGCAGTGCTATCGAAGGTCTGTGACCTCAAGCAAGAGCCAGAGGAGAAAGCCTCCGCCTTTTCGATTTACTTCGCAGGGATCCCTCCCAACAAGAGTGTTTGCACCAGATCAGCAACAAACTGCTCTTCGGAGACAGGAAAGGGATTGAGTCCCTGAAAGTATTGGATAAAAGCATACTGATGGCAGGGACCTAGCAGCAGAGCTGCGAACGCAAATGGCTCGATCTCTGGCTTGAGACGACCCAGACGTTGCTCAGCGGCAACGTATCTGGCAACGATCTCGTAGAGTCCCAGTGGTCCACGCCGGTGCTCCTGCATCCAGAGGCGAAAATGAGCCAGCAGGTCCATGTCGGCGAATAACGCCGTCGTCAATGGGAGGAGTTTGTGGTAATAGCGCATGGCAGCCCGAACGATTTCCTGGACATTTTCCGAAATTTCGCGTTCTCCAATGCGATCGTCCCCAACCACGGTGAAGAACTCCGGCTGATTTTCTTCAATGGCCGCCAGAATTAAGGCTTCCTTGGTCTCAAAATGGTTATACAAGGTTCCTTCTGCGCATCCAGCAGCCTCCGCAATTTCTTTATTTGTCAGGCGAGCCAGGCCCTTCGTTTGAAGCATCTGTTCAGCTGCGTCCAAAATGTACTGGCGTGTTCTCATCAGAAAAATGTTTCTCCTTTTGATATCCTACAAATAATACTGATTGGTCACAGCAAAATTATAGCACGCAATCAATTCTGGCGTTACTGACCAAAAGGACAGGTTTCGCGACCGGTCTGTTGCAAAGTAGAAAGGGCAAGAGCGCTCCCGCTTTTCTGAAGAAGCTGACGAGAGGCCAAAGCGCTGGTACATTCTTCCAGCGAGCCGAAGAGGCTTTTCCGTATGAATGGAAAACGGCCCTATTCAAGCAAAAGGAAGCAGTTCAATCAATAGGATATTCAGGCTGTCTCTCTTGCCAGAAGGCGTGCTTCCTTGCTATATTCAAGTTGATCTCATCGATACAACACCATACCATTATGAGAGCAGGGATGGGGTGGTATGTGGGAAGAGAGCAAAGACACAAGAAGGAAATGGGATGAAGCGAACGTGGACATCGGAGGAGTTGACTGAACGCTTTACGCTACTGCCAGACGAGCTAAACGCAGTCGGCAATAAGTCAGGAGCAACGCGACTGGGGTTTGCCGTCTTATTCAAATGTTTTCAATATGAAGGCCGTTTCTTGCGTTCCAGACAAGAGGCGGCTCCTGAAGTGGTTCACTTTCTTGCGACTCAGGTGGGTGTCGATTCCACTCTTTTTGCGCAGTATGCCTGGGAGGGGCGCACCATTGAGGCCCACCGAGCGCAGATCCGCGCGATCACGAAGGTTCGCGAATTCCGTCGCGCTGATGAAGAAGCTCTGCTCACCTGGCTCGCGACTTCCATTCTTCCGCATGAACACCATCCCGAACGTCTCCGCGAGCTGATTCGTGCCGAATGTCGAACGCGCGAAGTCGATGTTCCTGATGACATCATCGCACTCATTGAAACAGCATTCGCTTCCTATGAAACACAGATCTACGCTGTGGTCATGGCCCGCCTCACGCCTGAGATGCAGAATCGCTTGGACGCTC
>JAFMRP010000251.1 GCA_017354095.1 Ktedonobacteraceae bacterium | reverse complement strand
TCGAAACACATGTATAGAGAAACGGGCTATACCATCATGACGACAGAAAGCTTCCTTGAGCGCACGATCAAGCGCCGCGAGTTCCTTACTTATTGTGGCACGGGAATATTGACAGCTTCTCTGGCCGCCTGCCAGGGAGCGCCAGCCGATAGCGGCGTGAAAGCCAGTCCAACGCCCGGCCCCTCTCCCAGTCCCACCAGGCTGCCCCAGCCGACTGGCGCCGATTGGTCAACTCTCTCTAAGAGCCTGCACGGAACGCTGGTGCGCCCTGATAGCCCACAATATGCGGCTGCTCGCCAGCTCTTCGATCCGCGCTTCGACAGTACCCGTCCGGCCGCGATTGCCTACTGTGCTTCGCCTACTGATGTCCAGTTTTGCCTCGCGTTCGCGCGCCGCTTTAACCTGCCGCTCGCTCCTCGTTCAGGTGGACATTCCGCCGCCGGCTACTCAACGACAACCGGCCTGGTACTCGATGTGACGCGCATGCATGCCGTTGCGCTGGACCCAAACGCTGGAACCGTCACCATAGGGGCGGGAGCACGCTTGATCGATGTCTACTCGGCGCTGGCGCAACACGGTCTGACGATCCCGGCGGGCTCCTGTCCTACCGTGGGTATTGCCGGCCTGGCCCTGGGAGGAGGCGCGGGAGTCCTCAGTCGCAAATTTGGCCTGACCTGCGATAATGTCGTTGCGGCACAGGTGGTTGTAGCTGATGGCCGTGTGCTCACCTGCGATGCCAGCCACGAGCCCGAGCTCTTCTGGGCGCTGCGCGGGGGTGGTGGGGGTAACTTTGGGGTCGTCACATCGTTTACTCTGCGCACACACCGGGTTGATACGCTGGCGCTATTCACGCTGCAATGGCCGTGGAACAGCGCCGCCACCGTTATTGATGCCTGGCAAAACTGGGCGCCCCAGGCACCCGACGAGGTCTGGTCGAATTGCCTGCTTCTGGCGACGAGAAACAAGGGCACAGAGCCGGTTATACAGGTTAACGGTGTCTATGTGGGAGATGTGAGTGCCCTCAACCCCATCCTGTTACAGTTAACAAACAGAATTGGCGTCGCGCCCAGGTATCGCTATGTCTCAGATGCGGGCCTGCTTGATACTATGCTCTACGAAGGGGGCTGCTTCGGCAAGACGGTGGATGCCTGTCACCTCCCCAGCCAGAATCCGAACGGCCAGTTGCTGCGGGACACTTCCGCTGTCAAATCTGACTACTTTACCCACACGTTGCCACGCCCGGGCATCGATGCCCTGGTCAACGCCATTAGCGCCCGGCAGGCTTCTTCCACGCTTGGCGAGGGCGGTATCGGCATGGATTCGTACGGCGGCGCCATCAACCGGGTAGCCGCGGACGCGACCGCCTTTGTGCATCGCGATCCCCTCTTCTCCGTTCAGTATTCAACGAGCTGGAACGCTGCCGATCCCGCCTCCATAGTCGCGGCGAACCGCAAATGGCGCAATGACCTGTGGCAAGCGATGCGCCCTCATGCCAGCGGCTTTGCCTACCAGAACTACATGGACCCGGACCTGGCGGACTGGCAGCACGCCTATTACGGCGCTAACCTGCCCCGGCTGCAGCACGTCAAAGCAACCTATGATCCGGCCAATCTCTTCCACTTCAAGCAGGGTATCCCGCCGGCATAAAAATTGAGCATCCGCGAGCCAGGTTCGAGAATGCTTCAACGGTTGATAGTATGCTTAAAGGCCGTTGCTGACCTGGTTCAGGGTCTCGATCGTCTCCTGATCAAGCTGGAGCTTGAGTGCGCCCATCAGCTCGCGTGCCTGCTCGACACTCGTTGCGCTCGCTATGGGCGCGGTAATGCCTGGGCGCGCGATCAACCATGCCAGTGCCACCTGTCCCGGCGTTGCCCCATGGATGGTCGCGGCCCTGTCAAGCTGCTCCAGCAGCGCGAAGCTTTTATCGTTCCAATATTTGCTCTGCACCCCCTGCGCGCGCGGTGTGGGAGGCAGCGCGGCTCCCTTGCGATATTTACCGGTCAGGAAGCCACTGGCAAGCGAGGAATAGGAAATGACTCCGATCTGCTGCTTGCGACACAATGGCTCCAGCTCGGCCTCGTATTCCTTGCGATGCACCAGGTTATATGCGGGCTGGAGGCACTCGTAGCGCGGATACCCCTCCCGCTCGCTGATTTTGTTGGCCGATTCCAGGCGCTGAGCCGTGAAATTAGAAGCACCAATGGCCCGTACTTTCCCCTGGTGGATAAGATCAGCGAATGTGGCCAGCGTCTCTTCTTGCGGCGTTTCCAGATCGTCGCGGTGTGCCTGGTAGAGGTCGATATAGTCCGTGCGGAGGCGGCGCAGAGAATCTTCGACCGCGTGCATGATATAGCGGCGCGAGAGGCCATGCCCTTTCTCTGGCATCGGCGAGCCAACCTTCGTTGCGATTATGACGTGCGCACGATTGCCGCGTTTGTGCATCCAGTCGCCGAGCACTTTCTCCGATTCGCCGCCATCGTGCCCCACTACCCAGGTCGAATACACGTCTGCGGTATCAATAAAGTTCCCCTCCCCGTCCACATACGCGTCCAGCACCTTGAATGAATCTGCTTCGTCAGCTGTCCAGCCGAACACATTGCCGCCAAGGCAGAGCGGCGTCACCTGCATATCGGTTCGCCCCAGATTGCGCATAAAAAATACTCCTTGAACGTTGTCTTTAATCTCTACATCCCGCCTCATCCAACGCCACAAGCCGCTCGCGGCACCTGCCCTCCCTCATTGAGTATATGCATTTTGACAAACCATGCGCAAGCCCAGCAACTTACACAAAGTAAGGTACTACTCGTTCTCCGTATCTGCTTGAATGGGCAGCTTCACAAAGAACGTGGTGCCTTTCTCAGGAGATGATTCTGCCCAGATCTGTCCTCTATGTCGTTCGACGATCTCTTTACTGATCGTGAGACCAAGGCCCCATCCCGGTATGGGTGAGTATTCGACCTCGTATGTCCGATACATCGGCTCAAAAAGATGGCTTAGCTGCTCCTGGGTGAGCACTGGCCTATTGTTGTGGACGTACAGTGTGACATGTGTGTCTCTCACTCGCATACCCATGTGGATGGTGGTCTCTTCTGGCGAATATTGCACCGCGTTGCTCACCAGATTTAAGAGAACCTGGGAGAGCCGTTTGTCATCCGCTTGTAGCACGATAGACCTGGCAGGAAGCTCTAGATCAATCGAACGACCCGAAATGATCCTCTGCTCTTCGACGATATTACGGCAGAGGCACCCAAGCTCACAGGGAGCCATCTGTAATGGGGCCGCCCCCGAACGTATGCTGCTCAGGTCAAACAGGTTATTGATCAGTGCCCGCAGGTGCTGGGCGCGAACTTCCACAATTTCTAGATGTTTATGCAAGGTAGACCAGTTCTCGGTGGTTTCTCTATACCTGTTCAGGCGTGTTAAGAGAAGCTGGGTGCGACCAAGAATCGCTGTCAAGGGTGTTCTGAGCTCGTGCGATGCCCGTGTGATCACGTAATCTTTCAAGTAATTGGCTCGCTCAAGCTCTTCATTGGCCTGGAACAGTGCCTGGTTGGCTGTCTCCAGCTCCTCCTCATACTTCTGCGTGATCTTATGCGCGGCTAGAAGACGCTGCCGGGTATGCTCTAACCAGATCACTATCATGATGGCCGCGATTTGCAGAACGGCAAAAGGACCGGCAATGATGATATCCATGCCAATATTAGGAGTAAAGATGCCAGGTGAGAGGAAAATAGCTATAGCTGCCAGTCCAAGCACCGTAGCGAACAGCGCGGGACCCATTCCCCACAGCAAGGCAACCAGAATGGAGGCTATGCCGAAGGGAGCAGCGATGAAAAGAGGTGTCGACGGAAGAAGCTGGTCAATTTTTTCAAAAATCACCAGAATGACAACGAGGAAAAAACTGGATAGATATCCGAACCAGGGAGAGTATATCCAGGAGGGAAGTACAGCGGTGTGTTGATCCCAACCTCCTTGACTCCGGGGATGCTTATGAAGAGGGCCTGTATGCGGTTGATGATTGTGTATCTCTGTTTGCATATAGCACTCTCGATACCTCCCTCGCTCTTAATACTGTTTCCCGGAAGGAAACCAACAGCCTACTCGTTACACGCTCTGAGGGAATGCACTGTTTCGCTGGCAAAGGAGAATCTCGCTCCTTTGCTCACTACCTCTAGTACTTTGCCAGTGCTTAGACGAAGGGTATGGTAGCGGGGAGGTGCAGGAGGGCGTCAGCCCTCCTGCTTCCTTTCTCCCTGCGCCATCTGCGGCGCACCTGTCAAACGAAGTTTGGCAGAGTAATAGTAGTAAAAAAAGTTATAAGAGTTATTGATGTATTAAGGAAAACAACTTGACAGAGTAGATATTACAACGTATCTTCTAAAAAAGAGCAATTTTTCACCGGATCGTAGCGCGGCTGAACTATTTTTCATTTCATCGTGTTTCTATCGTTTTTTACGCACGGAACAGAAAGGAACAGGCAGCATGGCAACGACCACAGGGAACGACGATATTCTACGCTCTGAACGCGTCGCTGGCGGTATCCTCCCCAAAGTCCTTAACTCTTTCGACATGGTTGCTATTTTCGTTGCTATCGTTCTTTTTATTAGTAACGCTGCCGTCATGGCAGGCGGCGCCGGTCCCTCCGCTTATATCTACTGGATTTTAGGTTTTCTAACCTTCCTCATTCCTGGGGCCATCGTTACTGGACAACTCGGTTTGATGTTTCCCGGCGAGGGCTCCATATACGTCTGGACGCACAAGGCCTTTGGCGCTTTCATGGGTTTCTTCGCGGGCTTCTGTGCCTGGTGGCCTGGTATCCTGGTCATGATCGCAACTGGTGATGCTGTCGTGGCGCTGATTCAGCAGATCAATGCCAATCTGCTTACCGATCCGTGGCAGCAAGGGCTGGTGATTATCCTGGTCATCGCTTGCTCATTTGTGCTCTCTATTTTGCGCTTTAGAGCTACCCAGAACGTAGTGAATGTTGTTTTTGTTGCCTACGGTGCTGCTATTCTACTGGTAGGACTGGCGGGTGTCATGGCACTCTTCAGTGGGCACGCAGCTCCCGTTGACTATTCCGCGCAGAAATGGCTCCCGAACATTGGGAACGCCACGTTCTACGGTACAGTGATCCTGGCACTATTGGGCATTGAAGTACCTCTGAACATGGGCGTAGAAATTACGAACACAAGAGCCATTACACGTTACCTGCTGTGGGGATCGGTCGTAGTCATGGCGGCCTACCTTATCGGTACCTTCGGCGTTATGAACGCGGTCACGCCTGTCACAGCCCAGGGCAGTCCCTCCGCCATTGCCGCAGCGGTCACCCAGGGGCTTGGCCCGCTCGGACCCTTCCTGGGAGTTGTCGTGAACCTTATCTTCATCGGGTTTTTCCTCTTTAATACCGCCGTCTACAACTACTCCTTTGGACGCCTGCTTTTTGTCTCTGGCCTTGATCGGCGTATGCCTCCCATCATGAGCAGAGTCAATGCCAATCGCGTTCCATGGGTAGCTGTGCTGGTGCAAAGCGTGATCTCCGCTGTGTTCGCCTTCCTGGCCTTCATCGTTGTTCCTTACACGCTCAGCACTGGCCTCAAACCTTCGGACCTCTCAACGGTCGTCTATGACATTCTGCAGGCGGCGGTCACCGTCATCTGGTGTGTCTCAATGGTCATCCTTTTTGTAGACGTGATTATTATCCGCTATAAATACCACGAGGCGTTCGTTCAGGCTCGCCTGGCTCCCGACTGGGTCTTCTACCTTTGTTCCATTCTCGGCCTTGTTGCCAGCGCGGTCGGCGTCTGGGTGACCTTCACCGGACCCTGGACTCCGCTGATTTCTTCTCTGCAATGGACCCTGTGGATCGGAGGAATCGGCCTGTTATCGCTCCTGATAGGTGTAGTTGTCTTCTTTATCGGTCAGGCCACGATTCGTAGCAACATCAGCGATGAACAGGCCATCGCCGATGCCACTTCCTAATGCTGTGCCTCCCCTCGCGGGAGGCCAGCTTACTGCGCACATGCGTTGATCAGGGGCCGAGGCGAATAATGCGATCATCACCGGCAACCGGATTGCCTCGCCCATCCCGGTTGCTCGTTAGTATCCACAATGAACCATCAGGCGCTTGCGCCACGTGACGCAGCCGCCCAAACTGGCCCTGCAGCAGTGCTTCACGCTTTTTCACCGAGCCGTCGGCGTTTAACGTCAGGTGCCAGAGCCGCTCTCCCCGTAACCCGGCCACAAAGAGCGTTCCCTCCCATTGCGGAATGGCTCCGTTCTTGAGAATCACTGCTCCACTGGGCGAGGCTTCCGACGTGGCCCAGGTGGTAATAGGATTAATAAATCGCCCATCGTTGCCGCGTCCCTCTACGATTGGCCAGCCATAGTTGCCACCTGCCTTGATACGATTGACCTCGTCAAAGGTGTCCTGCCCGAACTCCGAGGCATACAACTGCCCACGAGCATCCCAGGTCAGTCCCTGTACGTTGCGATGCCCATAAGAGTAGATGCGGCTATTAGGGAATGGATTGTCGCCGGGAATGCCACCATCCGGCTTCATTCTGAGAATTTTACCGGCCAGCGTTTTCAGGCTCTGCGCGTTGCTGCGCACCGTCGCATCCCCCGTCCCGGCGTAGAGCATCCCATCCGGCCCAAAGGCTATCCGCCCGCCGTTGTGATTCGTGCTCACCGGTATGCCGGTCAGGATAGGTATTGGCGATCCCTTCAGATGAAAACGCACAATACGGTTATCCACGTCCGTTGAGTAGTAGGCATACACCCAGCCGTCGCTGGCATAATGGGGCGAAATCGCGAGGCCAAGCAGACCACCTTCACCAATACTACGTGAGGGCAGCTGCTGCACGACTTCCACCTGGCCAGATGGAGAGATCGCCAGCAATCGACCACTCGCGCGTTCGCCAACCA
>JAFMRP010000250.1 GCA_017354095.1 Ktedonobacteraceae bacterium | reverse complement strand
AAACGGTTCGGTCTGGTCGAGTTCGCGACGCACTATCCCACCACACTATCGGGTGGCATGCGCCAGCGCGTCGCCCTGCTGCGCACGGTACTTTTTAACGCGGAATTTCTGCTGCTGGACGAGCCATTTGGCGCGCTCGACGCCCTGACGCGGCTCTCCTTGCAGACATGGCTGCTCGACCTATGGCAGAGCATTCATGCCAGCGTGCTCTTCATTACCCATGATATTCGCGAAGCCATTCTGCTCTCCGACCGCATCTATATCTTGAGCGCGCGCCCGGCACACGTGCTGCGCGAGGTTTCGGTAGAGCTGCCGCGACCGCGCCGCCAGGAGCACCTGGCGCTGGAGGGTGCCGTCCACCTGGAGCAGGAGCTGATGAAGCTGCTTATGCCAGAGAACCTGTAAGGGGTCCCTACGAGTGATGCGAACGGGGTCCAGTTGAGAGGGAAAAGACATGCACATTAGTATTACACGAGATCTTAGCGACTCCAGGGCGGCCAGGCTGCGCAGAATAGCTGGCTATGGACCTGCCATCGTGCTCGGCGTTAGCCTGCTGGTACTCTGGGAACTGTATGTGCGCTCCGGCGTGATCAGCCAGCGCGTGCTGCCCTCGCCACTCATCGTCGCGGGGACGTTGTATTACAACTGGGACATCATTCAGGAGCACACCCTGCAAACGCTCTTTGAGACCGTCCTGGGGCTGGCAGCCTCGACCGTGCTCGGCCTGCTGCTCGCCATCGTTCTCAATCTCGCATCCTGGACGCGCCGGGCCATCTATCCGCTGCTGATCGCATCGCAGACCGTGCCGATCATCGCCCTGGCTCCACTTTTTGTCACCTGGATGGGTTTCGGGTTGCTGCCAAAGATCATCATCGTCATACTTTATTGTTTCTTTCCCATCGCTGTAGCCAGTGCCGACGGGCTATTGAGCACCGATCCTGATCTGCTCAGACTGCTGGCCAGCATGCGCGCCTCGCGCTGGCAGACGCTCTGGCTCGTGCAACTGCCTGGAGCCATGCCAGCATTTTTCTCTGGCCTGCGCATCGCCGCCACGTACAGCGTTTCGGGGGCTATCGTCGGTGAATTTGTTGGCGCGGAAAAAGGGCTCGGCAACTACATGCTCACAGCCGGGCATTCTTACGCCATCGCCGCTGTCTTCGCCGCCATCGTCGTTACCACTATTTTGAGCTTGCTACTATTCGGCCTGGTCAGCCTGGTCGAACGTCTCACCCTGCCATGGTACACCAGGTAAGCCCTTTTTCTTCATTGCGCGCCGCCGTGGGGCGGCAAGGAGTAATCGTTATGAATAACCGCATACGCTTATGGATAGGCATCACCATCCCAGTTCTCCTTATCCTCATCGTCAGTGGAATTTTTTTCTGGCGTAACGCCAGCAGTGGGAGCGGCACAACCCAGCCGCAGGGCCAGCAGAAGCTCACAAAAGTCAGGCTTGCCCTTGACTGGACGCCCAACACCAATCATACTGGCATCTATGTCGCGCTCAAGCAGAAATGGTATCAACAGCAGGGGATTGATCTACAAATTCTGCCCTACTCTTCCAGCGTCACGCCTGATACCCTGGTCGCGCAGGGCAACGCCGAGATCGGCATCGGCTTCACCGAAGGCATCGTCTCTGATGCCGCTGCCAAAGCGCCGGTCGTCTCTATTGGCGCCATCATGCAGCACAACACCTCGGCGCTGATCACGCTCGCCGATTCGGGCATCAACAGCCCACGCGATCTCGACGGCAAAATCTATGGCGGCTTCGGCGCGCCCTACGAAGAGCCGGTTATCAGCCAGGTCATCAAGCACGATGGCGGCAAGGGCCAGTTTCGAAATATCCCCCTGGACGTTGACGCCGTAGACGCCCTCAAGGCGCACCGCATCGACTTCGCCTGGGTCTACCAGGGCTGGGAAGTGCTGCAGGCCGAGCGCGAGGGTATGAAGCTGAATGTTTTCCCCATCGTCAATTATGGTATTCCTGATTACTACACGCCGCTTTTCATCGCCAGCCAGAACGAGATCAAAGGACAGCCTGACCTGCTGCGCCGCTTCATGGCCGCCACCGCGCGCGGCTACGAATACGCCGGTAGCCATCCCGGGGAAGCTGCACAGATGCTCATCGACACCGCCCCAAAGGGAACCTTCCCTGATCCGGGGCTTGTTACCGCCAGCCAGACCTATGTCAGCCCACGCTACAGCGATCCCGGACACAAATGGGGCCTGCAGGACGCGCAAGTCTGGCACGGCTATCCCGAGTTCATCCTGAAATCGGGCGGCATCACCGACGCCTCCGGCAAAGTCGTCACCCGGCTGGACACCAGTATCGACGATCTCTACACCAACCAGTTCTTGCCCTGACTCACCAGGCTCGCGAGGCAGTGTCTCGCGAGCCTGCTCACATGCCTACTCCGCCACCTGAATGACCACTTTGCCGCGCATATGACCACTCAAACTATGCTCATATGCCTGACGCATTTCGGCTAATGGATAGACGCTATTCACCATAGGTTTCATATGCCCTTCATCAACTAACCCGGCAATGCGTGCTAGTTGCTCATTGTTAGGGCGAACAATAAACCACTTCGCATCCCGTTCATATTGCTTCGCCCACTCAAAAATCCTACTCTCCTGCTCGCCAGCAATACCAACCAGGGTACCGCCCTTTTTCAGCACCTGAAAAGACCGTTTCTGTGTATCGCCACCAATGGTATCCAACACAAAATCAACATCGTTGACAACATCTTCAAAACGCATTGTGGTGTAATCAATAAGCTGATCCGCACCAAGTTCACGCAAAAACGCATGCTGCCGTGCTGATGCGACCGCGATCACCTGTGCGCCAACCCAATGCGCGATCTGCACAGCATAGTTTCCTACACCACCAGCAGCCCCTTGAATCAAGACGTTCTGTCCCCGCTTCAGCGATCCCTGCTCAAAGAATGCTTGCCAGGCCGTCAGTGCTGAAAGCGGTAACGTCGCTGCCTCAATGTGGCTACTACGACGAGGCTTCAGAGCAATTTCCGCTGGTTTGACAATGGTATATTCAGCCTGGGCACCATTTCTCCAGAAACTGCTCAGTCCATAGACTTCGTCACCCACGTGAAATGCTGTGACCCCCTCACCTGATTCAACAACGGAACCAGAAATCTCATGGCCCATGATGATGGGCTTCGCACGCTCTTGTCCATCGGCAGTCTTCCACGTTGGAGCCCATTCGAGCTCCTGCGGAGAAATACCAACCGCATGCACTTGAAGTAAAATCTCACCAGCTCCAACTTGAGGCTGCTCCACATCCCCATACTCGATCACTTCTGGGCCACCCTGCTGAGCAGTAATATATGCTGCTTTCATGCTCTCTCTACTCCTTTACCTGAACAGATCAAACAAATACAAGCTTGCTGGATATTCATTCTAGTCATAGAAGAATCCTGAATATCAATGTCAAGAATTACCACTTCATGGTCTGGAACCGAGGTTGTCGTCACCAGGGGCGAAGTAACTATGAGTCAAGCACTGCTTTTATTATCTGACCTGGATGCGTTCATACTGGCGACGGCGCAGCTGCTCGATGGTGCGCGCCAGCCACTCGCGTTCGGCAGCCAGCAAGGTATGCATATGGTCGTCGATGGCCGCCTGCATAATATCCGTCTCGGACTCCGGGTGCCGCTCAATCAGCCCTTGCGAGCGCACCACCAGATCAAGCCGCTCCTCCAGCACCGTGAGCGCTTCCTCTGGCGAGAGCGATTGCAGGAAAAAGAGGCTGATATCCAGAGCGCCCGGTTCCCTGCCATAGGCACGCATGGCATCACTAAAAAGCGTGAAGAAGCGCTGTTGCTCGCTTCTCGTGACGGCTGGTAGACATAAACAGATAATTTGCCACATGATTCCCTCGTATCGCGGTTAATAATATAGGATAAGTCATATTTTTGGGAGTGCACGCAAGGAAGTGCGAGTACGTTCGAGCCAGGCCAGTTCTGCTTGCAGCAAGGAACGAAAGTGATCAAGCATGAGCGCCTCAGCCTCGCCGTGCTGTCGTACGGGGCGCATATCGATCTGGGCCAGCATGGCTCGTGCAAGCTCGCGCCGCTCCTCCAACAGGGCAAGCGCGGTATGCGACTCGTAGGCGTACAGGAAGTGTGCCTGCCTGATCTCGTGCCAGAGCAGCGCTAGCGACCGCTCCTCCCCTTCTATAGTGATGCGCGTCATGAGTAACCTCCTTCTTGCTGTGGAACAAAGTGTACGCGATGCGCATGACAGGAGCATGAAAATTTCCATGAATTTCTGTCATCTATCTGTCATGTCACCGGGGTTCACGAGCTTGTTTGACCGCTTCCGCGCACTATGCCGTAGCCAGGCAAGAAGGGGATTGACGACCTTTTACGCACGGAGATATGAGTGTGCGTAACAGTTTGCGATTGAAGACGCGGCTCCTTGAGCCCATTGTAGGGACCCCGTTTACGGCGTCCAGTCGATTTATCGACGTATAGCAGTAAAAAATACCCTTAACATATACATAGCGATAAATCGCTGGACGCGCTCAAGCGGGTCCCTACGAATATTACGCGCGAATATTTACGTATGAGGATACGAGTCCCCTGCTCAGAAACGCTGCGGGCGTGTATTGTTCTCAATTGCCACGAGCAACAGTAGCAGCTCGGAGAACGCATAGAAGATCACAAATTCAAGCAGCGTAGCAAGCAGGCCAGCCACCAGATAGACAATGCCGAGCGTAAGCCCTTGTCCAGACAGGAAACTCAACTGGTCCAGGCGAAACCAGCCGGCGACCAGGGCGAAAACCCCCACCGACCCGATAATGCCGGCAAACGCCAGTAGCCAGGCGATCAATTTGAGCAGGCCCGCTACGACGCGCAGGGCCGTCCAGTGCGGTCCAACGGACTTCCGAACAGATGCTGTTACAGCTGTTGACATAGCAATAACTCCTTTTTAAATGAATAGAATCAGATTGCAGCTTCCCTTGCGGGGGCAAAAATATGTCAACTGTAATCTATCTACCTTCTTGTATACACCTAACTCCACGATATGCCAGCAGGAAAAGACCCGACCATAGTACCTTTGGCCGGGACAGCTCGTGGTGGTCACCACAAGCCATCCCGGCTAGCTCGCTATTCCTACCCTTGCGTCACAAAACGTGCTACCACCTCATAGAGCACACGCGTGCCCCAGTGCATCGAGCGTACGCTGATGCGCTCATTGTGCCCGTGAATGCCATCGTTCGAGCCTTCGCCCTCATAGAGCATGGGAGCGAAACCAAAGACCTGAATCCCCAGGTGTGCTATACGCTTGGCATCCGTTCCGCCCGTCAGCAGCACCGGCACCACATGCGCCTCCTCGTCCGCCTCGTGCAGCACCTCTTTGATCACATCGATCAGTGGCGAAGCAAAGTCGGATTCCAGCGGTGGGGAATTCGTCACCAGCGACTCAAGCTCTATCTCATCTCCGATCAGCGTGCGCAGCTCCTCGTGGAAGCGCTCCAGCGTCCAGCCTGGCAGGATGCGGCAATCCAGGTCCGCCTCGGCCACCGAGGGTATCACATTCACCCGGCTGCCTGCTCTCAGCATGGTTGGTGTTACCGTATTGCGCATCATCGCATTGAGGTACAGCTTCTCGCTCTCCGGCAGCGGCAGACGGGCCAGAGCGGCATCGGCGCCCACCACATCGGCCAGCACAGCTCGCAGCGCGCTGGCAACCTCTGGCGGCTGACCCTGGGCCAGGCCTTCAATAAAAGCACGGAACGTCGCGTTAAAATGTACCGGCAGCTGGCGCCCCTGCAGACCCGCGAGCACGCGGCCAAGCTTCACAATCGCGTTATCGTCATGGGGCATAGAAGCGTGGCCCGGCTTACCGTGGGCGCGCAGGCGTACAGCCGCGCCCCCTTTCTCCGCCGTCTGCACCGTAAAGTAGCGCCTGCCATTCACCTCCATGCACTCTCCACCGCCTTCATTGAGCGCGTATTCTGCCTGGATCAGCTCGGGATAGTGATCGGCCACCCAGCCCGCGCCCATATTGCCTCCAGCCTCTTCATCGGCTGCTGCCATATAGATCACATCGCGTTTTAGCTGTACTCCGGAGCGCTTCAGCAGCAGCATTACCATCAACTCCATCGCCACCATATGCTTCATATCCAGCGTGCCGCGCGCGTAGATAAAGCCATCGTCGATCTCGGCCCCAAACGGATCAAAGCGCCACTTATCGGCCTCCGCCGGCACCACATCCGTGTGCGACATCAACAGCAGCGGAGAAGCCGAGCCATCGCCGCGCAAGCGCGCGATCAGCGATTGTCGATCTGGCGTGGGACCGACAAGCGTGCATTCGATACCCTCGCTCTCCAGCACCGAGCGCAGGTATTCTGCCACCAGCGTCTCATTGCCAGGAGGATTACTGGTATTGAGGCGTAAAATGGCCCGAAAACGCTCAACAATCTCTTCGCCAAATGCCTGCCAATCAAGGACATTTCCTGCTGGTAACGATGTCATCCATCAAGCTCCTTACTATTCATGTAGCTCGTGCCGCGCGGTCTGTACGACCAGCAGCAGGCCCGCTTCAAGCGAGACCTCCGCTTGTGCGCCGTTCAACACATTGCTAATGCCGCGCGACCGGCCAAAACGCAGCACCTCTCCGCGCAGGGGATAGGCGAGGTTCGTGGTTCGCACGCCCCTGGCCTCTGCGCTGAGAGGAAAAAGCGAGAGCAGATCGCCCGGTGCACCATCAATGACTGTGCGTCCAGGGCCACGCAGCAGCCAGCACACGCTGGGACCATCGACCAGGCGGATAGGCACGGTCGCGAAACCAGCCAGCAGCTGCACATTCGCCAGTGTATGCTCAAAGCGCTCGCCCCCCAACCAGCCCAGTACGGTAATCGCCGTTGCGCCCTGCTCCAGCGCCAGATCGAGTGCCAGTTCG
>JAFMRP010001167.1 GCA_017354095.1 Ktedonobacteraceae bacterium | reverse complement strand
ACACGTTTTTTTGCGTTTCAGTTTCCTCACGTTTCTTTTGATGATCAAACCATCAGAATGATTGTGCATCCTCATGCCACTGGTTCTCAGTTGCGTTTGAAGTTCTCCAACCGATATGGCGCTCAGCCGTTGACCCTTGGTCGGGTGGCGGTTGCGCGCTCTATACAGGATGGGAAAATAGATCCTCAGACAGCTGTTGAGGTCAATTTTCAAGGTCTTTCAGATGTGACCATTCCAGCAGGAGAAGACAGAGATAGTGATCCTGTACCATTGAATGTCGATGCACGATCTGACCTTGCAGTGAGTATCTATCTTCCTGCATACACGGAAACCTCTACCTGGCACTGGACGCCGGCACAATCAACGTATATAGCAGATGGGAATCGGACAGAAGAGCGTGATACCACTCATTTTCAAACGAAGATAGATTCCTACTACTGGCTCACTGGCCTGGATGTGATGACAGAGCAAGAAAATGCACGGGTGATGGTTGCTTTCGGCGATTCGATTACTGAGGGTTTTTCTGCTTCCTTCAATGCCAATCATCGCTGGCCTGATTTTTTTCAAGATCGTGTTCAACAGGAATATCCTGATAGGAATATATCAGTGCTCAATGCAGGAATTACAGGCAATCTCATCACATTGGATGGTGGTCTCGTCACCATAGATGGAGTTGATATTGATATCACTATTGCAGGTGAAAGGGCACCTGCTCGTTTACCTTGGGATGTGTTTTCTCAGGCTGGAGTGACCGATGTCATTTTCTTGCAGGGCATTAATGATATCTTTGGGAACTTCAATGCTGATCTGATTATTGCAGGGATGAAAGAAGTGGCGACAAAGGTGCATCAGCGAAACTTGCGGATATCTATAGGTACGATTATCCCGTTTGGTGATTCGATCTATTATTCAGAAGCAAAGGAATGCATAAGACAGGAAGTGAATACGTGGATTCGTTCCCAAGAGCTGTATGATGGAGTGATTGATTTCGATCAAGCGCTGGCTGATCCGCACATGTCCCATCGACTCCTGCCAGCATATGATTCGGGTGATCATGTTCATCCAAGCGATGAGGGCTTGAAAGCGCTGGCTGATGCAATTCCGCTGGCGTTGCTTTTTGAGGAACACTGAGGAAGGTCCAGGATACGGGAAAAATCTACCAGGTCGTATCGTGCTGATCCCAATGCTCAAGGAGCAGGCGCCGATCTTCGCTGCGCCTGCGCCGCTTTGGAGGAAAGAAGCGTCTGCTTCATGGGAGCAGTGTGTCCTGAGTTCTCTACCAGTACTTACCGCCGAACAGCTCACCTGAGAGGAGAAGAAACTCAGAGCGGAAAAGCCGCGCTCCCTGTAGGAATGGATCAGACCGGGCCTCATCACCTGCCTGCAGAGCCTCGCTTTCCCCAGATATGGCCTCTTGGTGCAAGAGAGGCTTGCACCAAGAGGAAAGCAACTCCGAAGCTGATCTGCAAGATGGCCCTGTCATCTCGCTCGAACCTGCTGAGAGAGCACCATTTACGGTGCCATTTTGCCGTCCGGCAGCTTCGCGCCTGAAAGCGAGCGTGCGTTGTGGAGTGCTGATTGTACATTGGTTGCATGGAGAAGATCGGCGTGGTCCAACACGATATTGTCCAGAGATGCCCCGCCCAAATCGGCTCCTTCCAGATTTGCTGCGGTTGCATCCACTCGGCTCAGATGAGCGCCAGTAAGATTCGCTCGTTCGAGATCAGCGCTGATGAAATTCGCATCGCTCAAATCAGCACCGCTCAGGTTTACCTGAAAGAGGTTCAGATGGGAGAGATTCACCTGGCTGATATCAGCATCATGCAAGCTCACGATCGGTTGGTGACCGCTGATCAGATTGGCGTTATAGAGGAAGTCGATCAGGTATCGCTTGCGTTCGGGATCAAGCTGGCGCAGTGCATTGAGCACATGGGCATGCGCGACTAGGCGGACCTCGTCTCCTGGCCGCGATTGCACTAACTTCGCATGAAGCAGCAGATCTGAGAGAGTGTTTTCAGTGTTGATTAGGATGGTCTCGGCTTGCCGGTTGCTGGCGAACTGGACGTGGGCGGCGCGTTGCCCGTTGGTGATCATCGTAACCGCGATGAGTAGTGCCAACGGAACCCCCATAACCTGCATCCAATCCCAGAGCGTCTTGCCACGCTGGGATGAGCCTTTGCCATCGGCCGTCGGTATATCCTCGCTCAAGCCCGTCCAGGCAGGCCATGTGAGGCGATGACGCTCGCGATAGATGGTGAACGCGAGCAGGATGAGTGCTCCGGTAGCGAACCACCAGCGGACCATGTCGCTCAAGATGCCGAAGGACCAGAGCATGCCAAGCGTCACGGCAAACAACACCAGCAGGATGAGGGCGAAACGCAGATTTCGCAGGCCTCTCGTGACTGCTCCTCGCGTCTCGAAGCGGTGCAGGCGCAGCGAATTACTCA
>JAFMRP010001166.1 GCA_017354095.1 Ktedonobacteraceae bacterium | reverse complement strand
ACGTCAAGCGTTTGAGCATCGTACTTTTCTGCGTGGGGTAAATCTACGAGATCTGTGACGTTTCTGGAAACGATATTCCAGCGCACGGCATTATCCAGTGCCATATGCAGAACTCCGTGGATAAGCCCGACGGTGCGAGGTGCCAACCCTTCATGAAGCTTCTGCGCGTATAATGTTTGCACCCTTTGAGGCGTCAATTTCTGAATGACGATGTGCCCAATGGTAGAAATGAGATGCTTGTTAATGACGGTTCGATAGTTAGAATAGGTTTGAGATTTCGCAGCAGGTGGCTTATGTGTTGTTTCCAGCCAGGTCGTTAAGTAGGTAGCTAATTTCTGATGTGGCCCAGCTGCCAGTATCCCTTGCCTTTTCTCATACAACAACTCGTTTTTCTTCTCCAGGGCCTCCTTCTCTGTCTTGAAGTAGTACGACTTGCGTGAACCATCTTCAAGTGTGATCTCAGCGACATAGCGACCGTCTTTCCTCTGATAAACGGTACCCTCGCCTGGACGGCGTCTTCTTCGCTTCGACTGACGCTGCTGTTTTTCAGGTTGGTCATCCTGGGTTTGTTCTCGCCGCTTTGCCATCGTTCGCGTGTCTCCTCTGCTCAATTTGGGGGATTGATTTCAAATGCAATGCTAGAAGAGGGCCGAGTGTTGCCCTGATACACGCCAGAGGTCAATTATGTTTACGTCTGACGTCCACCAGGGCATTTCTCGGGCCTTCAGAAGGGATACTACTGCTCGCGCTCTTTGAGCCACTGTTGCAGGGAAGCGGGAATGATGCGCCGTGATTTGCCCAATTTCACCGAGGGGAGGCCCTCGTGATAGATCAATTCGTAAATGGTGGGCTTACTCAGCCCAAGCCGTTCCGCCACCTGCTCCACGGTCAGCAGATCATCCAGAGGCGGCAGGGCTTCAAGGGAAGTGGTCGTTTTACGTTGTGTCATGATAGCTGATCCTTTCTGTTGCTGCTATGCCGTCTCTATTGGCTGTTCCTGCCAGAGACCGCCAAGGGATTCGGGGTAGTTCATCAACAAGACTTCCCGCCCCAACTGGCGGCTGCCGCGTGTGCGCTCGATCGCCTTCGATTGAGCCCAGACCATGCGCCGCCAGCGGGAGGTCGGATACAAATTGTCGAGCCAGGGGTGTTCGTAGTAGGAGAGAACCACCAGAGACGGAGTCTCGTTCAAGAGGACAGCTAAGCGACGATGATCCTGCTCGGTAAAAAGCGGTGCATCACCCACCTTGTAAGGCGCTTCACACCCGATGTAGGGCGGGTCGCAGTAGAAGAGCGTGCGCGGTGTCTGATAGGTCTGAATGAGTCGTTCGAAGTCGGGGTTCTCAATTTGTACAAGGCGGAAGCGCTCTGCAACCTGGACGAGCAGTGCCGTCGCCGAACGCAATGCTTGCGCCTGCCATTTGCCCTCGCTTGTACAATAACCCCATCCCTTGAATCGAGGATGACCGCCAAATGTGGAACGCAACAGGTAAAACCAGCGTGCTGCCCGCTCCAGGTCGTTCAGCGGCTCCCCCGCTCGCAGGCAGGCGCGATACTGCTCAAAGATCGTGCGACTGTACGGTAATGTGTCTACGCAGGCCTGTAATTCCTCAGGATGGTCACGTGTCATCATCCAGAAGTTGATCAAGTCGTTATTGAGGTCGTTAAACACTTCCTGGTGCAGTCCTGGTGGCCGTTGCAAAAGCGCGTTGCGCCACCAAAGACTTCCACATAGACCCCATAGGCCTCCGCTGGCGGAAAAGCTGCCACAATACGTTTGGCTGAGGTGTGTTTGCCGCCTGTCCAGGGTAAGGGTGATGGAATAGCAATTGACGCTGCCTGCACCACTATGCTCCTTCTTGCTCTGGCTCCGTAGGCGAGCTGACATCCAGGGTGGAAAAGCGGGTTTGGCTCGCCTCAAAGCCCAATCGGACGGTGCCCACAGGCCCGTTGCGGTGTTTGGCGATGATAATATCGGCCGTGTTGCGAGCTTCGAGGTTCTCTGTGTTGTACATGTCCTCCCGGTAGATGAAGAGCACCACATCAGCATCGTTCTCAATGGCCCCACTTTCACGCAGATCCGAAAGTTGTGGAACCTTGGATGCTCGCGCCTCGACCGCACGAGAGAGCTGTGCCAGCGCCAGAACCGGGACATTCAGTTCTTTGGCGATGCCTTTGAGCCCACGACTGATTTCCGCGATCTCTTGCTCACGGTTGGGGTAGCGCTTCCCTTCCAGGTCTGCATGCATCAATTGCAGGTAGTCCACGATCAGCAGATCGATGCTATGCTGTGCTTGTAGGCGGCGCGCCCGGCTGCGCAGCGCCGCGAGCGAGAGACCGGCCGTGTCATCAATCCAGAGAGGCCCCTCAGAGAGCGTGCCCATTGCGTCGATGATATGTTCCCACTCCTCTTCGTAAAACCAGCCCATGCGCAGACGCTGTTGATCG
>JAFMRP010001165.1 GCA_017354095.1 Ktedonobacteraceae bacterium | reverse complement strand
CTGGCCCTGCGCGCCCTCTGGCGATTGTTGTCCTTGCTGGCCGTCCAGGCGGCGCTGGATGCCATCGCGCTCCAGCTGCTTGATTTCTTCAAGCTTTTCGCGCAGGTCGTCCATCACCCCGGAGGCCATATTGTAGCGACTGAGCATCTCACGACGCGAGTCGCGCATGCGCTGCAGCATATCGCGCAGTCCCATGGTCCGCTGGCCATCGTCGCCACGAATGCCATCGCGCATCAAGCGGCGCAGCGCCTGTTGCAGATCGCCATTTTCCATATAATCGTCGGCAAGGGCCTTCAGCACATCATCAGCATCCAGGCCCTCAATGTTCTGCGTCCCATCCCAGCGCGAATACCCGTAACGGTTCCTATAAAAGCGTTCGAACATAGCGCAATTCCTTATTCTATGCGGAACGGGATTGCAAGAGGGCTCCTCTTGTTCCACCCGGCTGGCCGCGCAGCGGTAGCCGAGCGGAGAGGCTGCCTCTCCTTGCCTGGGGGCGTGGGGGCACAGCCCCCCCATCCTCCTCCCTGCTTCTCACCGCCGCAGGCGGCGCAAAAAACTTGCGCGGCACTACGAGCGACGATAGCGAGACTTCCCATTGACTTCATCTTTGTTCAGACGCCGGTTCAGGTGTAATCCTTCGAGAATAAATTCGACGGTTGAAGCGATGCTGGCCGGGTTGCCACGTCCACTGAGCTTATCGATAGCTTTGCTCAGGCCGCCAACCCGCGAAAGCTGGTTGACATATTCCATGGCGGGCAGGTCATCGCCTACCTGGACGCTCAAGCCACGCTCAAAGCCGGCCACCAGCTGTTCAAATTCGCGAGGTTCGAAGTATTCATCGAAGACGCTGACGATGGCGGCGTTAATCAAGCGCTGTACAACTCGCTCTTCCTTCACATCGCCAACGGCATCCAGTTCGATCTTGCCACAGGTCGAGGCCATGATCGCCGAGAGGTCACTAATGCGAGGCGCGGCATAGCGCTCTTTGAGGCGCAGGGCACGACGGCTGGCGTTGCTCAACACGTTCTCAGAGTTGGAGATAGAGACACGCACGCTCACGCCGGAGCGCTGGCTGATGTCGTTGCTGCGGCGCGCCAGGTGCGTAATTTCAGCCACAATCTCTTTCATAAACTGCGGATAGGCGATTTCCAGGCCATCCGTTTCAAAGCGGCTGCTCTCGGTCTCCATGATCTTGATCTCTTGCTCAATGCCGCGTGGATAGTGTGTGCGGATCTCTGAGCCAACGCGGTCCTTGAGCGGCGTGATAATGCGGCCACGATTGGTATAATCTTCGGGGTTAGCGCTGGCGACGACGTAGACGTCGAGCGGCAGGCGAATTTTGTAGCCACGGATCTGCACGTCGCGCTCTTCCATAATATTGAGCAGGCCGACCTGAATACGCTCGGCCAGGTCAGGAAGTTCGTTGATACAGAAAATACCGCGGTTGGTGCGAGGTATCATACCGTAGTGGATGGTTAATTCATCTGAGAGATAGCGGCCCTCCGCGACGCGCACAGGGTCCACCTCACCAATCAGATCGGAAATGGTGATGTCGGGCGTGGCCAGCTTTTCGCCGTAGCGCCGGTCACGCGGCAGCCAGGCGATCTCAACCTTGTCGCCCTGTTCTTCAATTTTATCACGACAGGCCCTGCAAATGGGCGCGAAAGGATCGTCATTGATTTCACATCCGGCAATCACGGGCACCACCTCATCAAGGAGATTGACGAGGCTGCGCGCCATACGCGTCTTGGCCTGACCACGTTCACCGAGAAAGATGATATCCTGCCCGGAGAGCAGCGCGTTCTCAATCTGCGGAATGACGGTATCTTCGTAGCCGACGATTCCAGGGAACAGCTCTTCCCCATCGCGTATTTTCTGGATGAGATTTTTGCGTAATTCTTCTTTTACAGAAAGAACCCTATATCCACTATCACGCAGCTCACCAATTGTGCGTGGTCGTGTAGTTATAGTCATTCGGCTTCGTGCTACCTTTCTTGGGGACTGGTGACGTGTGATGCATGGCAAAAGGACTGAGGATAAGGTAATCGGTCCTGCATGATCCTACGTGTAACCAAAAAACAGGTGGAACCATAGTTGATTCTACCCCCTGCTGCAGAAAAGCGCAAGTGAACGGGTCCGGGCAAAGCGTTTTCTATATCAGGAACCGGTTCACATACCCCGAAAATCCGTGCAAAACCCTACACAACCCTCCACAGCCGCCTCCCAGGCCGCTTCATACCCTCCACAGGACCCTCCACAACTCTCCAAACCCTCCACAACCGCTTCCCAGGCCGATTTAAGCCTTCCATAGCGACTCCCCATGCTGGACCTGCCAGCAAAACCAACACTTGTAACGCTTCTGAGGGGACACGTCAATTCCACAGCATCGTGAGACATGTTAGAAAACTGAAAATAACGCCTCTTTGTGGGTGAAAAAGTGTTACAA
>JAFMRP010001164.1 GCA_017354095.1 Ktedonobacteraceae bacterium | reverse complement strand
AACCGCGAGTGGCGTCCGCAGCTCATGGGCTGCGATGCCGATAAATTCGTCTTTGAGATCGTCTGATTCCTTCAGAACCGTCACATCCTGATGCACAACCAGCGCGAGCGGTTCTGTCGTAGCAGCGGTTGCGGACTCCTGCTGATCTCCTGAGAGATCAAGGCGAGAGAAATGAGGTCGTACATGCAGGGGGACGGCATTGACCAGTACCGGACGCGTGGAGCCATCGGCACGGTGAATGATTTCCTGGTAGTACAGCACACGTTCTCCCCGCTGCAGCGCGCGCAGCGTGGCGAGCGTCTCCAGGGCAAGGGGATCTCCTTGCAGATCTGTCACGTTGACCTGGTTCTGAGCCAGAAACTCCCGCATCGGTTGTCCCTCCTGCCAGCGTGCGCCCCAGAGCTGATGCGCGGCCTGATTCGCCAGCAGCAGACGCGCGTCCGTTCCGGTGACCAGGTAAATCCCACTGGGTAAGGCATCCAGGAGCTGTTGGAGAAAGGTCAGATGCGCGGCGGTTTCCGCGTACGTTGCCTGTGCGACCTGCTCCCGATAGCGACGCTCGGTGACATCCCGATTGATCTCCAGGATCGCCTCAGGTCGCCCCTGCTGATCTCGCACCAGGACCTGTCGGCTTTCAACCAGGACCGTGTGCCCATCGCGACAGGTGTGCGTCAATTCCCCCTCCCAGATCCCCTCTCGCTCCAACTGCTCCTCCAGGGTGGCACGAGGAACCGGGAAGCGTGTTTTGAGGAGCGTGTGGGTGATGCGGCCCAGAGCCTCCTGTGCGGTCCACCCATAGAGCCGTTCGGCCCCGCTGTTCCACAACAGGATACGGCTGATGGGATCGCACACCAGAATGGCGTCATGCGCCCGATGGATCAACTCACCTTGAAGGCGAAGGTGCTGCGCCTGCTGTGCCCGCTCTCGTTCGATCCGCCGCTGCTGGGTCACATCGCGAATAGCGGCGATCACCTGTAACCCATCGTCCAGTTGCAGCGGACGTAAGCTGATGTCAACGGGGATTTCCGTCCCGTCCTGGTGACGACCAAATAATGGCAACCCGACTCCCATCGGCCGCGAACGAGGAGCAGCCGTGTAGTGCGATCGATACGTCAGGTGCGCCTCGCGAAAACGTTCAGGAAGCAGGAGTTCGAGGCTCTGGCCCAGCAGCTCCTGGCGGGGATATCCAAAGAGCACCACCGCTTGCTGGTTGGCCATCGTGATACGCCCTTCCAGATTCACCATCACCATCGCATCAGGCAACATATCGAGGATCTGGATCAAATCTGCCGGGGCGATACGTGCAAAGAGAGACGAAACAGGAACCATCTCGTCTTGCGTTTGGAATGCATTCGTATCAACCATCACAATAGACTCCCTTACAAGAGGGACTCCCGACGGAAAACACTCATTTCAGATGATCGGTCTCTTCCCTTCCGCCCACACGTATCTTATCATGTTTTTCTCATGCTGACACGGAACCGGGGCAATGATCCTGGTTCTCCCCTCACACGGTAGAGAGAACGCACTACGACACATATATGGAATTTCGTCCACGTGCAAGGCCTTCATCAGAGCCTGGCATCATCAGCAGTGGCAATATGGACCGTTCTAAGACATATCCCGTGATACTCTTGTCCAACCAATCACTGCTGCTACGACGCCTGTGCGTGGCCAGCGCAAGCAGTTCACACCCCCCATGGAGCACAGAGATCCCTTGCTCCGCCACGGTAACGAGTCCCGATCTGACATCATGCTCATGAATGAGAGATCCCACAACTTCGACGTTGAAGCGTTCGCCAAATCCTTGTCGTAATCCCGTCACGAGCCGTTGCAGGTAGTGTCTGGCCAGAATGGCATCCTCCTGATGCGATGTGCCATCGTTTTTTGGCAGGATATGTACCAGGTGCGCCATGCCTCGTGTGGGTGCCGTCAGTGCCGCGACCAGATGAAGTGCTGGAAAAAGCGTCCTTGCTGTGTATGGTGAACCATCCACAGCAATCATCACCTCGGTGGTGTGCAGCGGGTGCAAAGGATTGGGATAGGCACTTTCTGGAATGGGGCGATCGGGGTGTAGGACAAGTAGGGGAAGAGGGCTCTGACAGGCCAGATGGTGTGTCACGCTCCTCTTTCTCATCCCTCTGATACCAGTCTCACCACGATGGCAAAGCAGGATGAGATCAATGGCGTGCTCTTTTGCCAGAGCCAGAAGCGTGGGAACAATGGGACCAGAACAGGAAATGCACTGGACGGAAAGCGCTGCCGGGAGACGCTGACGAGTTTCCAGCAGGTAGGCAGAGGCCTGTTGAAGATCGGCACTCTTCTCGCACGTCTCCGTTCGCGTGGCAGTTGATGGTTTCCTGGTATCAGGATCAACAACGCGAACCAGCAGCAGGGTGCCATGCGTTGCCTGAGCAATGCGAACCGCGAGCGATAAGACACACTCAGAC
>JAFMRP010001163.1 GCA_017354095.1 Ktedonobacteraceae bacterium | reverse complement strand
GTCTTCAACTGCGCCTGGCTCGTTCCACGACTCTACCATCCAATCGTCGTCGGGAATCACACAGACGATGTTTAACAGCCGTCCCGACGAGATGGGATAGCTTACCAGTTCCTTCCCCCACGCGATGCGCAACGAGCCACCTAATCTGTAGCGAGCCAGGATAAAAATGTGCCTCCTTGAGAAAGGAAAAACGAACTCCATTCTCTCAAGGAGGCACATATGACCAGTATCGCCGATGGATCGGTGCATATCCAGACCACCTCCGAGTCTGTTTCCGCACCCCCTGGCTGGTTCGGAGAAGTTGTGCTGTTTGCGGCGCATCTGCACAAGTGCCATGTTCTGAGCAAAATCTCTGAGGAGGTGCGCTTTGTGCGGCGGCGCTTCGGGCACTACGAACTCATCGATTTTCTCGTGGTCCTTTTCGGCTACGCAATCAGTGGAGAACGCACTCTGGAGGCTTTCTACGAGCGGCTCCAGCCCTTTTCGACCCCGTTCATGGCGTTTTTGACCGTGACCAACTTCCCCTAGGACCGCATTATTCTCTGGGATGGATGCTTCAGAAGCATGACGAAGGACTCTCTTCATACCTCGCCGTTTGATGCGCAGATCAGAGCGCTTTTCTCGCGTTTTACACTTTCTTCAACGATCTTCCTCTGTTTGCAAAAGAGAGGATATGAAGACTCACCTTTTCGGCTTGTGCAAGGGACCGGCAATGGCACTACTGATCTGGCTGAGCCAGTCAGTGAGCTGCTCGGGTGAACAGGGCTGCTCCTGCTCCAGCCACCAGGCTGTGGCACCAAGGCCCGCGTAAGCGATACAACTGAGTCTCAGATCGACGGGGAGGGCATCTGTCTCCGGTTCTGGGAGCGCCTGGGCGGAAACAGAGCGAAAGCGCTTCTCGGTGTTCTGGCGAAAACGCTGCGCGAAGAAGGGATCGCCCTTTGGGCCGAGCATCACACGGTAGAAGTCGGCACGCTGTTGGATATGTTTGAGCAAGTTGAGCGGACCCGGCGCGTCCTGGCTTGCGGTCAGCTCGTAGATCTCGTTGAGATACTCTTCGAGTAAGTCATATTTATCCAGGTAATGACGATAAAACGTTGATCGGTTGACCATCGCTCGTTCTGTAATATCACGCACCGTCAGTGCAGCAAATCCCTTCTCCACCGTCAGCTCGATGAACGCCTGCTGAAGCAGTTTGCGGGTGCGGCGGACACGTAAATCCTCACTGGCTTCTGGCTTTTGCGTCACTCTTTCCTCCTGTGTTGCATACACAACATTCTCTATGCCTTTGCTGGTTGACGCCTCATTCTACCTCCTGCTACGCTAGTTCTGCAACAGGGCGTTGGACAAGCAACGCTCCGATGCGCAACTTGTGAGGAATTTCCTTGAAGGAGAAGACAGAAAGGAAAGCATGAATGGAACAGAAGAACGTCGAGCGTTCTTTGCGTGAACGGATTGGTCTCACGGTCGATCCCAATCCGGCAACGCTCGTTGAGACGCTTGTTGAGATAGAGGAGGCGGGAGTTGACCACGTCTGGGTGGGTGGAGGCCCACCCTGGAATCCCGATCTGCTCACCCTCCTTTCAGCGGCAGCGATGCGCACGACGCACCTTATAGTGGGAACGGCTATTGTCCAGGTCTTTTCGCGCCATCCTGTGTTCCTGGCTCAGCAGGCTTTGAGTTTCAATGCCCTGGCTCCAGGTAGGCTGCGGCTTGGCGTCGGCACGTCATCGCCAGCATTTGCCAAGCGCATGTATGGTGTAGAAATGGAGCCGCCACTGGCCTATCTGCGCGAATATGTTCAGGTGCTGCGTTCGTTGCTCCAAGAGGGAGAAGTCCATCACCAGGGACGCTCCTTTACGATTGATGCCGAACTTGGAGCCTCATCGCAGGTCCCTCTCCTCATCGCAGCGCTTGGACCAGTGGCTTTTCGTCTCGCTGGCGAAATGGCTGATGGCGCCCTTCCCGCTCTGTGTCCGATCCCCTACTTGCTGGGTACCGCTCTTCCCGCTCTCAGCGAAGGATCGGCCTCCGTCGGGCGGTCCCGCCCACCCGTCGTGGCCCATGTGCCAGTTATCTTGACAGAGGATCGAGAGACCGCATTTCAGGTAGGCCGGCAAGCGATCCGCTTTAACACGTCGCTTCCGACCTATCGCAACATGTTCCTTGTAGCGGGCTTTTCAGAACAAGAGATTACCACGGTTTCAGATCACCTGATTGAAAGCCTGATCGTCTTTGGCGATGAAAGCAGGATCATGGATCGCTTGCTGGAACTGCTCGGGACGGAAATTGATGAGCTGAGAATCAGTCCTCTCCCGGTCTCTGATGCTGTTCAGGAAGGAAGCCGTCTGGCACGGCTCATTGGCCAATTGTGAATGCAAAGCCTTGAAGCGTGCTCATCCTTCCAGAGCGATCAGATGTGACCACTGGAAGGCAGGCGGCAGCGGAAG
>JAFMRP010000249.1 GCA_017354095.1 Ktedonobacteraceae bacterium | reverse complement strand
TACCACCCTCGCGTCACGCAAAATGGTTTTAGCAACCGCAATAGACTGGCGCTGGCCACCTGAAAGACTGGCGACGGGCGTGCGAATAGAGGGAATTCTGACACCCAGGCTGCTCAGCACCTGCAGGCTGCGCCGCTCCATCTCAATCTCGTTCAGTACCTGGAAACGCCTCCTTTCTCGGCCCAGGAAGAGATTGGAAACAACATCCAGGTTATCGCAAAGCGCGAGATCCTGGTAAACCGTCTCAATGCCCAGGCGCGTGGCGGCCTGGGGCGAGGTGATTTTCACCGATTGGCCCTCGACAAAGATCTCGCCTTCATCGCAAGGCCCAACACCGGCAATAACCTTAATCAGCGTCGATTTGCCCGCGCCGTTATCTCCCACCAGTCCGACAACTTCACCAGCATATACCTCGAAATCAACGTTATTGAGGGCGCGTACCGCACCGAAACTTTTGCTGATCCCGCGCAACTGTAGGCGTGGGGCGGACTCTGATGATTGCCCGGGCGAGTCTGCTACCGGTAGAATATTATCAGTCATAAACGATCCTCCAGATTGATCGCGGGTGACAAACTGCAACGTTTGCAGGTTCTGTTACAGCAAAGTGTGGGGATGCCAGAAGCACACTTCGGCATCCCCGCGTGCCTTATGGCGCGCAAACTGGAACAATAGGCCTAGCAGATGCCACCAGTCCCCTTGGGCAGGTTCGCACAAATCTGCTCGACAGTGACGAATTTATCAGCGATCACAGTATCCTTGATGTTGGTCTTATCAACTGCGATCGGCAGTTTCAGAATGGAAGGAATGGAGCCACCATCCTGGGTTTTGGTGACTACACCGTTGGTCAAAGAAGCAGTATCAGTGCCATCCTTCAATGCCTTGACCAGGTCAGCCGTTGCCTGTGCCTCCTGAGGAATAGGCTTATAGACAGTCATTGCCTGGTCACCCGTCAGAATGTTCTGGATACCTGCAACTGTGGCATCCTGGCCGGTCACCAGCACTTTGCCGTTAAGCTTCTTGGCCTTGAGAGCCGCGATTACGCTGTTGGCCATACCGTCGTTAGCGACATATACGATCTGGATGTTGTTGTTCTGTGAAGTCAGCACACCATCCATCTCAGTGCGAGCCTTGTCGTTGTCCCAGGCAGGAGTATACTGGTCATAGACCTTCTTGAGCTTGCCACTGTCAATGAGTGGCTGGAGCTTGCTCGTCGCACCCTGGTAGAACAATAGCGCGTTGTTGTCGTCCTGTGAGCCATTGATCATGGCCAGGTTATTGGCGCTCTTGGTGTAGTCCGCATAATGGTCTACAATGTACTGGCCCTGGATCTCGCCAACTTTGACGCCGTCGAAGGAGACATAGTAGTTGAGATCCTTGGACTGGATCAGGCGATCATACGCGATGACCGGTACGCCGCGAGCTTTGGCCTTGGCCACGATTGCAGCGGAAGTCGAGGCATTTTTCGGTGCGACAACCAGAATGCAATCGCCCTTGGTCAGAGCGGCGTCCGCCTGCGTTTGCTGCTTGGCATCGTCGCCTTCTGCGTTATAGTAGTCGACATCCTGGCCGGTAACAGCCTTGATCCTCTGAGACAGCTCAGGCTTGTCGTTACCGTCCCAGCGAGCCGACGAGGCGGTCTCTGGCAGAAGGACGCCAACCTTCGTACAGCCTTTGCCGTTCTGTCCTCCAGCGGGTGTTGTGTTGGTGGGGGCGGAGTTCCCACAGGCTGCGAGCAACAGAGAGATAAGAACGACGCCGAGCAGCGCGCTCAAGCGTTTGCGTGTAAATAGTTTCATCGTTGAATCTTGTCCTCCGTTTTTTCCTTGCATGGTCTGACAATCATGAATTACTGCACTATTGTCGGTTCCTCATATCAGGCGGTGGAATCCTTCCTCCTTTCTCGTTAACGTACATGAACTGTAGCAGCCTGTACATGACCCTCTTCCTGAACGCTGGCTTGCTCGCGAGCAATCAGGATGCGTTCCCAGGCTTTAAAAAAGGGCAAATAGAGTAGCGCGGAAACGGCGAGATCAAAAAACTGTAAAAGGCTACCGCGTAGATCTCCACCGCTTGCTATGAACCCGCTGATGCCGATTGGCACCGTGAAGGGTTGGATGATGACCGGCACATGTACCAGGCCGAGTGCGAATACGCTGTAGTTGATGGTTACGATAACGAGCGGCACACCCACAAATGGTAGAATCATGATCGGATTGAGCACCATCGGCACACCAAAGGTGACTGGCTCGTTGATGTTAAAGATAGCAGGCCCGAGTGCGACTTTGCCCACAGCTCGCAATTGCTCCGAGCGGGAGCGCAGCATGTAAATAACCAGTGGCCATGTCGCGCCTGAGCCGCCCAGATGGGCAAAGATGTGGAAAAATGGCTCCGTTACGATGCCATGTCCGCCATGGACGTTTCCGGCCAGCGTGGTGAACCAGAACGGCGCCGCAATCGCGGTTACCAGGTTCATGCCGTGAATGCCGACCGACCAGAGCAGCATCATCAGGATAATTTCGATCAGGGCTGCGGGATAGCTGTCCTGCACGACTACCAGCGGCTCAAATACACGCATCAGCAGGATCGGTATGGTCATCTGGTGAAGTTTGCCGTCCCCGGCGCTGACAAACGTATATGAGCTTACCCACCATTCTAGTAGCCAGATGCTTGTGAGCAGCAGAATAGTTGGCACAAGCGCCTCAAACGCTCGCTTCACGTTAGGAGGCACACTTTTGGGCATACGGATCGTGAAGCGCGAATGACGGAAGCGATACATGACCTCGGTGGTAAGAATGCCCGTGAAGATAGCCACCAGCAATCCCTGTCCTCCCAGGTAAGGAAGTATCTCGCCAAGCTGCATACTTGCCAGGTCACGCACCGGGACCGTGGCGACCAGGAAAAGCACCATGGCCAGCACCCCCGGCTGCACCGGCTCTGTGCGACGGTACTGCGCCAGGCTGTGGGCGACGCCAAAGGCCAGTATTAATGCCATCAGCCCAAATGAGAGCTGAAATGGTACCTGAATCTGGCTCTGGTAAGGCCTCATCAGATCGGCCAGCGCCGGAACAGGCGGATTGGCGATGATGAGAAACAGGCTGCCCGCAATGATCAGTGGCAGTGTGAACATAATGAAGGCGTCGCGTATCGCCTGCAAATACACACTGCTGGCCACTGCGCCAAGTGGCGGCACAAGATAGCGTTCAAACCACTCGCTGCTGCGTTCAACCAGGTTGCTCATACAACTCTCTTCTATCCTTTGGCTTGCTTCAGGGCGCCTTGTCTGGCAGCAGGCTCAAGACCTGATCCAGGACGGCCTCTCCATTCATGGTGGCGTAATGAAACGGCTCAATAAGGGCTACGGGCTTGCTAACCTCCATCGCTAGCTTCTCAATGCTTTTGCGCAAGTGGCGAATTTGTGGGGCTATCAGTACGACATCGCACTCATCCACTCTGCCTGCATACTCGCCAGCGCTTAAGGCTTCAACCTCCAGCTCTATCTGACGCGCTTTGGCGGCTTCCAGCATGCTTTCTACCAGCAAACTGGTTGACATACCCCAACTACAAACGATCAATACCTGTAACATGCAAACCTCCCCCGCAAACTCCAGGTTGCCACAACTTGTGGCCTGGTAGTGAAGAGCGTAAGACGATAACAATCAGAAAGTGTGCTATTTCCCTGGAGTTTGCCGGGCCTATATGTGTTATCGCAAGAATCATGCCAGAATGTGTGTAGCACAGATAGCACACATAGATGCTTCCCTTGTGCCCTGAGGAAATGTAGGGCCACCCCTTGCGGGTGATTCCTTTCCGACCGCCTGAGCGCGGGGCGCTAGCTGCGATAGCAGCGTTGGTGGTCGGAATACCAAGGGTCTTCCTTTCCGACTGCCTGACCGAAGGTAGCCGCGCCAGCGGAATACAGAGGACAGCCGGCTCGCTATGAGGTAATATTGTTGGTGAATATGTCGATATTGCGCAGAATGCTCACAATATTGTAGGGTTCGTCTGCTGGAAGGGCACGGGCGATCTGCTTCCCAAGGATCTGCCAGGTCCGGCGGCAGATCTCCAGATCACGCCCAAAGTGGGTTTCAATGCGTTCACGAGCCGAATCATCGACCGTGATGTTTTGTTGCGTGCCACGTTCGAGGACGCAGGCCAGGTGCATGACCAGTCCAGCCAGCACCTCAATCTCAAAGGTTTCACCAGTCTCCACCTCGATCATCTCGATCATGCGCTCAATCAGCGGCAGAATACGTATGGGATTGAGGAAGAACATATGCTGGCTGAGTGTGTAGGTGATTTCGCGGAACAGGTCAGAACGCTGTGTGAGGGCTAGTTCTGATGACGTGGGGAGCATGACCTGTTCCGGCTGTAAGAGCGTGGGATCAATAAGCGTATTGCCCGCAAGAGTACGTAGCCGTGTGATGCCATCGCCAAAGAGTAGTTCTGTAAGTGAGATAAAAGGATAGCTCTCCAGGTGCGGATTAATGGTCCCGACCACCGCTATGATCTGGCGATGTCCAACCATACGCTGGATATCTGCTGCTGTTTTGCCTGAGAGATTGATGTCCATACAGATAATTTCAATACTGCTCTGCTGTAGTTCAGGAATATGCTCTACAATCAGTTCGGCTATTTTGCTTGCGCTGCCAAAGCCGGTCAGGCAGACAGAAAGGATGACTCGTGACGTGCCTTCTTCCTGCACGCTCGCGGTCGCTGACTTCTCAGGAGCAGTGGAGAGCAGTGGCGATCTGGGCGACTCGCTGCTGGTACGTGATTGAATAAGGCTGGAGGTCAACTGCTCAAGTGTCGTATGTTGATTGCGCTGTGCTCGCCGCACTGCCTCGACAACCAGTGGCGCACTCACTCCGGCTATGGTGCTGATCTGGATCCCAGTGTGCTGTGTAACTAGTTCGCCTAACGAGAGTAGCGAGGCAAAATCTACCAGCAGTAGCACACCGCTGCCCTGGTCTGCACATTGAGCGCAGTGCTCGACCTGTGCCAATAACTCCTCTGGCGATTGTTCCAGTGACAGTTCCACTGCTAAAACGTTGCTGGCTCCAACCAGCGTATTGGCCATCTCAGCCAGGCTGGTCGCAATACTACGACCATGAGCCGCGATGACAATGCCCACCGCTGGCTGCGCCGTACTGAGCAGCGTGTCGGCGTTGGCGAACAGGATTGCCAGCACATCGGCTTCGCTTTCTGGCAGAGAAACAGTAAGTTCGCTGCGTAAACGTTGTAGCGCTGTCTTCGCTACCTCATATTCCAGGGGATGAGTCTGGCGAATAGAGCGAATGACCGGTTCGACCAGCGGGCGGCCCTGCGTCACGCGCTCCAGAGCGCTGGCCAGGTGCAGCCCCAGAACCAGGCTCAGTTTTTCTGGCAGGCGGCGCTCCAGTCGCTCCTCAGCGAAGATCACAATCGCGCGGCTGATGGCAGCGATCTGCTCGTTGACCAGGTGTGGGGCTGCTTCAAGCTGATCGCGAGCGATAGTGTCGGCGAAGTGCTGGAAGTAGTGCTGGATGTCGAGATGAACCAGCTTATGAATCTCGTCCCCGTGCAGTCCACTCTTACGTAGAGCAGTGATCTCGCTGCTGATGCTGTCATAGAGATCGTGGACGGAATCAGGGTAGCTATCGAGACTAAGGCCGGCGGGCGTGAATGTGTGGTTCTCCTCGATCTGCGGCAGTAAGGGTTCAAGCGCGCGATGCATATCGGCGGTGCGTAGCAGGCCGCGCCGGATATGCTCAGGCAGGATATCGACATGTACATCCAGTTCAGCCAGGTTGTCGGTGCGATATTCCAGGTAGGCCCGAGCGCAGATCAGCTGTATGTCAGTGCGTAACTGCCCGATGTTACCAGGGCACTCATAGAGCAGGAGCGCGCGCAGGACCTGTGGGGCGACATGAATGTTCGTCCCGATGGTGCTGCATTCAGCCGTGAAAAAGGCGCGAATCAACTCGTAACGCTCGGTCAGTGTGCGTTCCTGCAGGCCTGGCAGCGTAATCATCATAGGAATGCGGCGGCGAAATGTGGGCAGCAATGCCGTGTTGGGTTCTTCCGTGGTTGCAGCAAGCAATAGCAGGGATGCCTGCCGCTCTTTGATATCTCCCAGGCGTCGGAAACGCTCGCGGTCCATCAGGTAGAAAAGCATCTCCTGGCCCTCAGGTGGCAGACGATGAACCTCGTCCAGAAATAGGATGCCTCGATGCGCCTGTTCAACTAACCCCTCACGGTCTCGCTCTGCACCCGTATACGCGCCCCGTACCACGCCAAAGAGATGAGCCATCAACAACTGCGGATTACCAGCATAATCGGCGCAGTTAAAACTGACAAAGGGAGCATCGGGTGGCAGGGCTTGCAACTGCAGCGCAAAGGCATGCATCAGGCGAGCCAGCGTTGTTTTGCCTACACCGCTGGGGCCGCATAACAAAGTGTGCAGACCGCGTGGGGGATAGATAATGGCCGCCTTGGCCTGCTGCACCGCTACCTTCAGACCCTCACGATGTCCAATCAGCGTCTCAAAACTGCTAAGGGCAACTCCAGCCTGGACGGAAGCTCCGATTGACGTCGTCTTGTTTACTTCGCTGCCCACAGGTGAGCTGGTCGATGACCGATGGTTGGTAAAAGTCTCTGCAGCTTCTTTTTCTGGAAAAGCCTGCTTAATGGAGAAAAGCACAGGACGACCAGGGATACGTTCGACGCTCCCCTCCTGGGCCAACAGGTTCAGATCTCTGCTAGCGTTGGTACGATCTACTTCCGCGACTTCCGCAACATCTTCCGCACTGAAGCCAATGTGACGACGCGAGCCACTCCTTTGTGCTGGTCGTTGTGTACACAATGATCGTAATGCTTCGTAAACTCGATCCTTGCGATGCACGAAACGATCCCTTCGGATACCACTATGTAGAATTCCTGGCAGGTTGATCGTATGCTAGAAGTAACTATAGCAGAAG
>JAFMRP010000248.1 GCA_017354095.1 Ktedonobacteraceae bacterium | reverse complement strand
CCCACCTCACCTCTTCCCACCCGATAGCGCCCTTCCCTCGTGCCCACAATTACATCTCGATGCGCCCACAGCGGCACGCGTCCTGCATGGCAACACATTTCACTACGACGTCCAATCTCTACAACCAGAAACCACCCTCGCGCGTGTCTACAATGCAGAGAACAAATTTATCGCTATCGCTACCTGGAACGCCCACCATCAATACTGGCAACCGGTCAAGGTCTTTAACTAAATCCAATATACGGGCGCTTTCACGCCACAGACGGCTTCATCGCTCACCCCTTACTCTTCTTATTGCGAGCAGTCCCGACCTGTGGTACTATTAGCGAGGAATCATCGCAACGATTATAAGCGCAAAACTAGAGGAAATGTCGGACCGCTCCCAAAGCGGCGCCAATAATCACTACAATAACGAAAGCCCTTATCCGTACCTATGGAATATACAGCAACAATCGCCGAACACACACCTATCGCTATCACCATCGGTAACTTCGATGGCATACATAAAGGACACCAGCGCCTGCTCCAGGAGCTGCACACGCTGGCGCTTGACCTTTCCTGCGTGCCAGTCGTCGTCACTTTCTCTCCACATACCCTCATGGTCGTACGACCAGATATTTTCGTACGCTACCTGACAACCACGAACGAAAAATTGGCCCTGGCTCATCAATACGGTAATATTGCTGACCACATCGTTATTTCTTTTACACAGCAGGTTGCAGCCATGTCGGCGGAAGCTTTCATGGATAACCTGCGCGCACATTATCAGTTGAAAGGCCTGGTCGTTGGCGCTAATTTCAGCCTCGGCCATAACCGCAAAGGCGATATCAACTTCCTCGAAGCATATGGCCGCCAGCACAATATCGCTGTCCGCTCCATCTCGCTTGAGGAAGCCGAACATACTCGCATCAGTAGCACCCGCATCCGCACCCTGGTCGATGAAGGCCATATCAGCGATGCCAATCTGCTACTCGGCCATCCAGTCATACTCAGCGGGATAGTCAGCCACGGCGATCACAGAGGCCGGCTGATCGGCTTCCCCACAGCCAACCTGCGTCCAGATCCACATCGCCTCCTGCCCGCAGATGGCGTCTACGCCGTTCGCGTTCGGGTGCCCGGAGAACCAACTAGTGACCCTTACACAGACTCTAGCGTCTATAACGGTGTGGTCAATATCGGCGTACGCCCAACCTTCGAGGGCCGCACACGCCTGGTCGAGGCGCACCTGCTGGATACTACCCTCGATCTGTACGACCGGTTGATCTCGCTAGACTTTATCGCACGCCTGCGCGGCGAACAACGCTTTTCTGGCATAGATACGTTGAAAGCTCAGATTACCTCTGACGTGCAGCACGCACGCCAGATTCTATCAGCATAGGAGGGTGAGCACCCTTGAAAGCTCGCCAGAACCCATTATCAAAATTTGAAGCTTTTATGCAGAGCCTGGTCGAAGGACCATTTGCCTGGCTCTTCCCTTCCCGCATCGAACCAGTTGAGCTGATGCGCAAACTGGAACGCGCGATGGAAGATAATACCTTGCTCCAGAGCGAGGGCCGCCGGCTCGCGCCCAACATCTATGACGTCTACGTCAGCATCAAAGACCACCAGCAGCTCGCCGCCGGCCAGAATGTGCTGATCCGCGACTGGCAGAATAACCTGGTAGAATACGCTCGCCATCGCCACTACCTGCTGCGCGCTATGCCGGTAATTCGCCTGCACGCCGAAAGCACCATACGCTCCGGCCAGGTACGCATCGAAACCGAGCTGGGCGATAGCGACGGCGGCGTTATGGCCACACAGGCCCTCAGCCCCGAACAACTGGCACAACTACGCGCACAATTATCATCAGGCCAACAACTGCCCGGCATTACCAGCGCACCTGACACGAATGCACCCTCCACCGGAGGCTATTCCGGCGGCCTCGCCAGCAGTCCCGCCCAACCACCCGTCGCCGTTCAGCTACCACCAGCCTGGCTCACTATTCGCTCAACCCAGGGCGATCAGCAGATCTATCGCATCGAGAAATCACTCGTTAACATCGGCCGTCAGCTCAGTAACGATATCATTGTCGAAGATAAACGCGTTTCTCGCTATCACGCACAGATCAAGTATCAGCCCGATGGGCAGTTCGTCATCTTTGATCTCGGTAGCACCAATCGCATCACCATCAATAATCAACGCAGCATCAGCCAGCACGTCCTGCGCAACGGCGACAAGTTTACCATCGGCAGCTATGACTTCTACTTCGAGAGAAGGTGAGATAGGAAACGCATGCAGCTACAAATTGACTCATTCTTACTCATCTTACGCATCCTGTTCGTTGTCCTGCTCTACCTGTTCCTTATGCAGGTAGTCATCGCCATTACACGCGACCTGCGCAAAAGCGCCGCAGCCAATACTGACTCCGGCAGCCGCTCACCCCTCGTGGCAGGCCACCTGGTGGTCGTCGATAGCGGACCCAGCAGCATCACACCCGGCACACGCTTCGATCTGGAACCACAAACCTATATCGGGCGCAGCCCCACCAGCACGGTCCAGCTCCCCGATAGCTTTATCTCCTCGGAGCATACACGCATGTGGTTTCGCAATGGCGTCTGGTACGTCCAGGATGCCGGCAGCGTCAACGGCACGTATGTCAATAATCAGCCCGCGCGCGAACCTATCATCTCCCGTCCGGGCGATATCATCCGTATCGGCTATATCCAATTCAAATTAACACCATAAGAGGCGATCATCAACACACACGCCCTGGCTCATACACAGCCAGGCAATACATAAAGAGGTTCTCATGGCACAATTTTCTCTTAAACCTACCAGCCGCTATCGTTGGAAAGAATTGGGGCTGTTGATCTTGCCTTTCCTCTTGCTCCTGCTCGCGACGATTCAGCTGCTGGTCATCCACGCCAATGCAGACCTGCACGCTACGCTCAAAACGAATAATCTACCAACCATCTATGGCCTGATTCCGATCTTTGGCTTGATTGGCCTTCTGCTTGTCGCTAATATCACCCTGAGCATCTTTTTCCCAAAATCTGACCAGGTACTTCTCCCACTGGTTGGCCTGCTCAGCGGCATCGGCATCGTGATGGCCACCCGCCTGGGACCAGACCTGGTCTCCACTCAGGCTCCCGAAGGCATTCCCGAATTAGGATCTCGACAACTTACCTGGGTCCTGGCCGGCCTGGTGCTCTGCCTCGCTACCGTCTTCCTGCTGCGCAATATCAACCTGCTTTTCCGCTACAAATATACCTGGATCTTCGTCAGCTTGCTCGTTCTTTTGCCCACAATCATCTCCGGTATCATATCCTTTAAAACGAACGCTCCAACACGCGATGTTCTCGGCTTTGGCCCGTTTAAACTTCAACCGTCCGAGCTTTTCAAAATTATCATCATTGTCTTCTTCGCCGGCTATCTCGGCGAGAACCGCGAGATGATCTCTCAGGGCTATCTCCGCATCGGCTTCCTACGCCTCCCTCCCCTGCGCCAACTCGGACCCCTGCTGATGATGCTCGGACTCTCTCTGATCATCTTCCTGGTCGTACGCGACCTCGGCCTGGCGCTGCTCATCTATAGCCTCTTCCTCTGCATGGTCTACCTGACCAGCGGCAAACTGACCTATGTCATCGCTAGCCTGGCCATCTTTGCTTTGCTGGCCATGGCCGGCTACTCGGTGCTTGGCTATGTCAGAGAACGCTTCGCCATTCTGAGTATCGATATGGTGAACTGGTCCGCAACCAGCGATGAGCAATATCAAAATGTCGTTGGCGCCGGCCAGATTGTCCAGGGCCTCATCGCACTCTCTAGCGGCGGCATTTTCGGCTCAGGCCTGGGACTGGGCCACCCGGCAGGACCCGGCTTCGTGCCAATCGTCGAATCCGATATGATCCTGACTGGCCTGGGCGAAGAACTGGGTCTCGCCGGCATCTTCGCTATCATCGGCCTCTACCTGCTGATCATCTATCGCGGCTATCGCATCGCCATCGAAAGCCCCGATCCAATGAGCAAACTGCTGGCTGCCGGCCTGACTTCGATCTTCGCTATCCAGACACTCATTATCAGTGCCGGCAACCTGAAATTTATGCCCCTGACTGGTATCACACTCCCATTTCTGAGCTATGGCGGCAGTTCCATCCTGGTCAACTATATCATTATCGGCATCCTGCTGCGCATCTCTCACAACACCGCCGTCGAACGCGAAGGCACATCATAGCAAAAAAGGCCCGGAACGAATAACGAAACGACCAGTCAGGCTATATCAATCGCTAACTATATCGTTCCTGGACCAGATATGCTATACTCGCTGGTAGAATCAGGAAATCACTCCAGAACAAAGCTAATAAGCCGGGATTCTAATATGGGCAAATATAGACAGTGGCTACACTATCGTGACATGGATCAGAAGTTGCGCGCTCAACTGGCTGCGCTCAAAAAAGAACTGACCTCCCTCCAGGAACAAACCTGCCACCTGGAAGGGGAGGCCTTTGCCACACCCATTACCTCTAACCCGCTCGTACAGGCACTGCTTGCAACACAACATGCCACACCCCGGCCTCCCACACCACCCACCGATCAGGCACCACCGGAAACTCCCGTGTCAGATATCGAACCCGCCAACCAGGCACCGCCAGAAACTCCTGCGCCAGATACCCAACCCACCAATCAGCACGCCCCATCCGAAATCCTGAACTGGGGCTCTCTGCCCAATTTCGATTCGCTCGAGGTAGATCCATCACCAGATCAGCCATCACCATCGGCTACACCACGACCGGTCGAGGATCTCCTTCCCTCGGATCTGTCCTCCTTTATCGCAGCCCACGAACAACAAACTCTCCCACAATCTCAACTTCCCTGGTGGCTGCGCAACGTGCTCCAGAACAATGGAGAACCTATCGATCAACAAAGCATACGCACCAATAAACTGGTTGAACGCTGGATAGCTCGCTGGGGCAAACAAACACCACTCCCCCCACAGCTCTCACCCGATCAGGCAAATAACAAGGAACCGAAGCAACATGAATGAAGATGTGAGAAACGAGCAGCCCTTCCAGGAATATCCCGGCACTCAACAGGACAGCATAAACCGCCCGCCGCTGCCCATAGATGTCATTCATGCCTTCACCCGGCTCACCCCCCAGCAGGTCGATCAGTTCTACAAAGGTTACCAGTACTGGCAGCTCCAACAACAGGTTATCAATCGCAAACTGCGCATCACGACGCTTGAGCAGCAGATTGCAGAAAACGCCGCTCAGATGCGCCAGAACGAACCCTCAGCCCTGGCCCTCTCTATCCTGGCCCAGTTCCAGGCCAACGATGTGAACGACATCGATCTCCTCGATAGAATGCTCGAACGCGGCGATACATGGCTCGACCACACTCAACAACTCCTGGAACGCTGCGAACAACTGGATATGATCCAGGGTAGCTATACCGAGTGGTGCGAGAATGCACTGGAAGGTGCCTACGACTGGATCGAGACGATGGATCGCGCGGAAAGCCCGTCAGCCGAGCCACAACCGGATAGCACAACCCCCGAAGCTATCTCGGATAGCGATAGCGTCGTGCCCCCAACGATCACCGAAGAAGAACTCCTTCGCATGCTCATGATCGATACAGATGACACTGAGAAAATTCCGGCTCTGCGCCGCCAGAAAATCACCTCGCCGCTACCACCAGAAGAACCACCCGAAACCAGTACGATCTCGCCCAAACGAACACAACCACTGGCACCCATAGAAACAACCGAACCAGAAGCCTCACAGCCAGAAGAGGCCGCAGCCGCCACAGCGACTCCGGCTGCACCCGAGCAGCCCACAGATGAGCCAGAGACGCCTCCCGAACAGCCCGAACCTTTCACGCCCGGCGACGCTGAACTACCACATCCCCTGGATGTGGCCACACCAGAGACTGTCGAGAGCGAAGCTAACCTATACGCACTAGAATCTACAGGAGAAGAAACCGGGCTGGAATCTGCACCAGAGGCCGAGTCCCAGGAGCAAGCCGCTACCCTCCAGACCGATATGCCCGCAGAACCAAACATACCAGAAACCATCACAGAACCATCAGAACCAACCACAACCGACCAGCCAGAAATCATGGCAGAGCAACCAGAGCTGCCCACAACCGACCAATCGGACACCACCACGGAGCAGCCTGAATCATCCGAAATTGAACAGCCAGAGCTGTCCGAAGCCGAACCACCCTCCACTGACCAGTCTGCTGCCTCTCAGGAGCAAGAATTCGACGTGCCCGCGCAGGAAGAAGCTCTCACCGAGAGCATGCCAGAAGCAGCACTATCGGAACCGGAACAACCGGAAACGCTCCCCGAGGAGGAACCACCTGCACCCAAGATCTCAGCTCTAGAGCAAGAACCAGCCCACACGCAAGAAACCATAGAAGAGCTCGCCCCCGAACAACCCACTGACGAGCCCACGCAACCCATCTCGACTGACGAGCCTGCCCTCGAGCAGCCCGCTACCCCTGCGCAACCAATCCTGCCAGATAGCACACTCACAGAAGCGGCTCCAGCCCAATCCGATAGCGAGCTCGCTCAGGAAAACGTCTCCGAAGAGGTCGGCAACGAGCCCACACAGAAAATCCCAACCGGCGATATCACTTCCAATGAGCAACCTGCCGCCCAGGAAACAATACCTGCCGAACCTGCCCTTGAACAGCCTGCCTCCATCATCCAGACAGAGCCGTCAGAAGAACCAGCACCAGAGGAACAGCCTACCGCCACCATGCCAGCAGCGGTACCAGAAGCACCAGTTGATCAGCCCATCGCGTCAACCACACCCATCACCGAGACACACCCCACCTATCCAGCGGCTGCGGTCTCCACAACTTTTTCTGCAGCAGGGGTCGAGTCAACACAACCACCCCCCTCACCGGCAACTACCCCTCCTCTTGATCACCACAGACTATATGAGGAGCGCGACAGCGAGGAAAATGAACACGATA
>JAFMRP010000247.1 GCA_017354095.1 Ktedonobacteraceae bacterium | reverse complement strand
ACTGGACATTTAAGAAGGTTGGCAGGAAGGTGCCCAGGCCCACAAAGCCGCCAAAGGTAATGCTGTAGAAGAGGCAGAACCACCAGAGATTACTGTTTTTCAGAGCTACCAGGTAGCTGCCGAGTGGTTCGCCCTGGGGACGTGTGGGACTCTCCTTTGCCATCAGCACAAAAGCCAGCAGTACGAGGGCCAGGGGCAAGATGGACCAGCCCATAACGCTGTGCCAGCCACCAGAAGTGCTTGCCAGGCGCGGAGCGAAATAGTTGGATATGACAGTGCCAATGTTACCTGCCGCCGCAATGCCCATGACCAGCCCCTGTTGTGACGGTGGATACCAGTGGCTGGCGAGTGGGAGCGCTACGGCAAAAGAGGCACCGGCCGTGCCCAGCATAAGTCCGGTACAGATGACGGCGGGAAAGCTTGAGGGCAGCAGCCAGCCCATAAGCAGAGGGATGAAGAGGAAGACGAGCAGGCAGGTGCCGACCAGTTTACTGCCAAAGCGATCGCCAAGTAACCCAAGGAAGATACGTGTTATCGAGCCGCTGAGCGTGGGGATGGCAACCATCAAGCCTTTTTCAAAATCGTTCAGGCCCAGATCTTTCGTAATATAGACGCTGAGCGCGCCCAGCAGGACCCAGATGGTAAAACAGAGATCGAAGTGTAGGAACGAGGACAGTACAGTAGCAGGTGAGCCTGAGCTTTTGACAGGATGAATATGCAAGTTGCTTCTCCTTTTCTTCGCACCGGTAGATAGCGGGCGAACGTTATGTGTGCCGCATAGAGGGCCTGGCTCCCGAGGATACATAAGCGACGAGAGCGAGGACCAGGTGACCCATTTTAGGGTGTTTGGGTACAACGTGAGGTGTGATGCTGTAATCTTGTAGCGCGGCAGTGCAGGTGGGACCGATAGAAGCAACGATGGTTCTGGTATTGAGGGCCGTGATCAATTGATCTGCGAGCTGCATCTCAGCGGCGATGTGCAGCAGGTGGCGGGCCTGTATCTGGCTCGTGAAGACAACAGCGTCGATGTGCTGTTCGATAATGTCACGGACGAGCGTGCGTAGCGGGTTCAGGTCTTCAGGCAGGAGCCACTGATAGAGGCAGAGTTCTTCCAAAGAGGCAATGCCTCTATCACGCAAGTTTTGGGTCAGGACGGCGTTGCGCTCGCCATAGTGTACAAGCGCGACGTTCAGGCCCTGCAGGTCCAGCGTGTCCAGGACCTGGATGAGCTCGTTGGTCGTATGCGGTTCGCTGGCGTTGAGTGCGATGGGGATGCCGTGGCGTTTGAGAACGGCTGCTGGTTTGGGGCCCCGGCAGACAATAGTGACCTTGCACAAGGCATCCAGGATTTCAGGGAGGCGCTCCAGCGCTTCAGCCTCCTTTAGCAGTGTGGCGACACCAACTCCAGTGAAGAAGATAATTACCTGTATCTTGTTCTGGACCAGGTGATCGATGAACGTATTGACCTCGCTGGCGCTATTGAGCGGAGCTTCACGCACAGCTGGTACGCTGTAGGGGGTGCCGCCGTGGCGGCGAATCAACCGGGCCATTTCGTCGCTCATGCGGGCCTCCAACAGAGCAATATTCATGTTATCCAGGCTATTCATGTTAATCAACTCCTCTTGCTAGTTGATGGCTTTTCCCTTTTGTCACCTGTGCAGGCAAGTTACAAAGAGGAAAAGGCGTTTTCTCATATCATATTATATGAGTGTGAGGAGGAGATTGCCCGCTTCGTTGAGGGTAATGGGATAGGTTTTGAGCTTCTCACAGGCATTGCCTACCTGCTCGCCTGTTTCAAGGTCAAATTTATAGGCGTGCAGGGGACAGATGACTTTATGAGAGCCAACGATGCCGTCGCTCAAAGGGCCACCTTTGTGCGGGCAGAATGCCTGGGTAGCGAAAATGTTGCCGCTTCGTGTGTGAAAGACGGCGATAGGTGTGTCTTCGACCTGGAAAGTACGTCCTTCGCCAGCTGGGATGCGGCTTAAGGGACCCAGATTGTAGATGACTTTACTTGCGGGTAGTGTGGTTGCCATAATTGCCTCCTTTTTCTGTTTTAGTATGGAGCGGGGATTTTCGCTACGACGTCGAGTGTTTGCGCGAACTGGGTTGGTGTGGCGGGCTGGGCGGCTTCCTGCCAGGGGTCTACATAGGCGTCGATGGTGGCCTGCATCTCTTCGTCTAGCCGCTGGCAGATGCCCTCGCTGTCCTCGATGAGGATCTGGCGCAGGTATTCGACGCGCATGCGCTCTACGAAGTCGTAGGTGCGCTCCAGGTAGCGTGCATGCTCGCGATAGTACTGAATGAAGCGGCCAATGTAGAGCAGCGCTTCAGCATGTGTATCAACTGTGCAAAGAATGTCGCCTTTGCGTACGCGTGATCCGGCGCCGCCGCCGATATAGATTTCCCATTTGCCGCCTTCAATTGCCACGACACCAATATCTTTGGTTGTGGACTCGGCGCAGTTACGGGGACAACCAGAGGCTGCGAGCTTCATTTTGTGCGGTGCTTCAACGCCCTGGAAGCGCTGCTCGATCTCGATGCCAAGTGCAGTGCTATCGCCCAGGCCGTAGCGACAGAAATCGCTGCCAACACAGGTTTTGCAGGTGCGGAAGGCCTTGGTATAGGCATGGCCGGAAGGCATATCCAGGTCGCGCCAGATGTCGGGGAGTTTATCTTTGGGGACGCCGAGCAGGTCAATACGTTGCCCCCCAGTGATCTTGACCATCGGGACGTTGTATTTATCGGCTGCGTCGGCGATACGTCGCAGCTGATCAGGTGAAGTGATGCCGCCGTAGATACGTGGTACGACGCTGAATGTGCCGTTGTTCTGGATGTTGGCGTGGACGCGGTCATTGATAAAACGGGCATCACGCTCATCCTCGTAATCCTTGCCCCAGATCGTCTTGAGCAGCGAGGCCAGGCCGGCTTTACTGCCGAGATCTTCCTTGCCGTTGGCCAGCGCTTGAAAGACAGCGGAGACGCTGCGCAGTTGCTGTTCTTTGATGGCAGCGATCAATTGGGGCTTCGTCAACGGTACGCCTGGTACATAATAGTGAAGCGAGGGATCATCGACAACCAGTCCATCGGAGGCCAGTTCGAGCAGAGCCTGTACCTGTGGCTTGCAGGAGCCACAGCCAGTTCCGGCACGCGTGGCTTCACAAAGCACCTTTAGACTGCGCTTGCCGCTTTTGACAGCCGCAACGATTTCACCTTTTGAGACGCCGTTACAGTTGCAAATCTGGGTGCTATCTGGCAGATCTTTGAGAGTTGTGGCTGCGCTGCTATCGCCAGCGATGGGGAAGAGCAGTTCGGCACGATTCTCCGGTATGATCTCGCCCCGGTCAAAGAGTTGCAGCAGACGTGGTGTTGTCGGACTGTCACCCAGCATGATGGCGCCAACCAGTTTGCCACCGCGCAGGATCAGCTTTTTGTAGATGCCGCGTGTCGGTTCAGCGTATGTGACAATTTCATCTTGCTCGGGATGATGCTCTTTTTCGCCCATCACGGCCAGCTCGACGCCCATCACCTTGAGCTTGGTCGAGTCTTTTGATCCCTGGTAGGTTGTCGGCGCGGTGCCTGTTAATAGATCGGCCAGGCAGCGAGCCTGTTCCCAGAGTGGAGCGATCAGGCCATAGGTGCGCCCGCGATGCTGCACACATTCACCAAGCGCGTAGATATTGGGGAGGCTGCAGGTGAGATCGTCGTTGACGATAATCCCTTTCTCGACCAGTAGCCCAGCCTGTTGGGCCAGGCTTACATTGGGACGAATGCCCGCCGCCAGCACGCACAGGTCACATTCCAGCGTTGTGCCGTCAGCGAAGGCCAGACCAGTGATTTTGCCGTTGCCCAGTACCGCGACTGTGTTTTTCGCCAGTGCGAAGTGCACACCCATGCGTTCCAGCATCTCTTTGAGTATCTGGCTAGCTGGAGCATCGAGTTGAATGTTCATCAGGTGTGGCGAGATGTGAATGACATGTACCTCCAGGCCGCGATTGAGCAGTCCGCGTGCCGCCTCAAGACCAAGCAGCCCGCCACCGATCACGGCGGCCTTGCGGGCTGTGCTGGCCGAGTTAATCATGCTGGTGCAGTCGTCCAGTGTGCGATAGGTATAGATACCTTCCTGGAGGGTTCCGTCTGCTGTATGGAGGTTTTGTAGCGGTGGAATGAAGGGGGTACTGCCGGTAGCAATCACCAGTGTATCGTAGCTGGCCGTGATGTCGTTTTCTGCATAGACTGTTTGGGTGGTGGGATCAATGCGTTTGACGCGGCTGCCAGCATGGAGCGTAACGTTGTGTTCTCTGTACCATTCCAGAGGATTGATGAAGATATCTCTGGGATTATGGGTGCCAGCCAGAACGCTGGAAAGCAGAATACGATTATAGTTGCCATATGGCTCTTCGCCAAAGACAGTAATGTCAAAAAGTCGTTGGCCCTGGCGCGCGATCACTTCTTCTATCAAGCGAGCACCAGCCATGCCGTTGCCGATAATAACGAGACGTTGTTTCTGCTGCATCAGGCATCCTCCTCAAGAGCTTCGACTGCTTCAATCCTGACAGCGCATACTTTAAATTCAGGCATGCGGCTGATGGGGTCCAGCGCGGGATTGGTCAGGCGATTTACGGACTGATCTCCCGCCCAATGGAAGGGTACAAATAATGTGTCTTCGCGGATAGTGCGTGTAATTTTCACTTTAAACGTGGCACTGCCACGGCGAGTAGTGAGTTTTATATGATCACCATCTGTCAACTTGTATTGTCGGGCTGTTGTAGGATGGACTTCGGCGTAGGGTTCTGGCTGCATGGAGAGCAGGCGTGGAACGCGGCGTGTCTGCGTGCCTGACTGGTAGTGAGCGAGCACGCGGCCGGTTGTGAGATAGAGGGGAAAGGCCGGGTCAGGTTCTTCTGCGGGCGGCTGATGCTGGATGGCGTGAAAATGCGCGCGACCGCCTGGTGTCGGAAAACCCTGTTGGAAGAGGCGCGGCGTGCCGGGATGATCAGCAGATGGGCAGGGCCAGAAAACGCCGTCATGCATGGCAATTTTTTCGTAGGTAATGCCAGAGTAGTCAGCAGGGCCCCCCGCGCTGGCGCGGCATAGTTCTTTGAATACCTGGCGCGCATCTGTGAATGGAAAATAGCTCCCTTTGCCCAGTCGATGAGCCAGTTCGCAGAGGATCTCGATCTCTGTCCGTACGCCAGCAGGAGGTGCGAAGGCCGGGCGGCGCAGGAGCACGCGCCCTTCAAGATTCGTCATCGTGCCCTCTTCCTCTGCCCATTGGGTGACCGGCAGCACGATATCGGCGAGACGGGCCGTTTCCGAGAGGAAGAAGTCGGCCACTATCAGGCAATCGAGCCGCTTGAGCCGTTCCTGAATGCGCAGTGAGTGTGGAGTAGAGACAGCGATATTTGAGCCCATGACCAGGAGTGTATGTACGCCGTCCTGCTCGCCAAGGCTATTGAGCATTTCGTAGGCCGATTGACCTGGCCCGGGTAGATCCGGTTCGGGGATACCCCAGATTTTGGCGATATGGTGGCGCGCCTCTGGATCGTCGATTTTACGATAGCCCGGTAGCTGATCGGCTTTCTGGCCGTGCTCGCGTCCTCCCTGACCATTCCCCTGACCGGTGAGGCAGCCATAACCGCTATATGGCCGGCCCACCGTTCCCAATGCCAGGGCAATGTTGATGTAGGCAAGAACATTATTTACGCCCTGGCTCTGCTGCTCCGCTCCTCGCGCTGTTAGCATCATTGCGGAGCGAGCCGAACCGAGCAGATGAGCGGCCTGTTGCAATTGTTTTTCAGTAACGCCAGTAATGCGCTCCACTCGCTCTGGCCAGTAAGTAGAGGCGACGGCCCTGGCCCGTTCGAAGCCTTCTGTACGGGTGCGAATATACTCCTGATCGATAAGGCCATCGCGGATGAGGATGTGCAGCAGGCCGTTGGCAAGTGCGGTATCAGAAGCAGGTGTCAGGCGCAGGTGCAGTGTTGCTGCCTGGGCAGTGGTGGAAAAGCGGGGATCGACAACGATCAAATGACCTCCAAGGGTACGTTGCTCCTCGATATATTGCATAAAAGGCGGCATGGTTTCGGCCAGGTTGCTGCCGATCAGCATAATGACTTCAGCATGTGGGATATCTTCGAGCGGGAAGGGGAGGCCTCGGTCGATACCGAGCGCTTTGATTGAAGCCGCTGCTGCTGATGACATGCAGAAGCGGCCATTGTAATCTATGTGCGAAGTCCGCAATGCTACGCGTGCGAATTTCCCCAACAGATAGGCCTTTTCGTTGGTCAGAGAGCCCCCACCAAAGATGCCAACCGCATCAGGGCCGTAGCGTTGCTGGGTATTCTGAAAGGCATGTACTACTTTAGCGAGCGCCTCATCCCAGCTCAGAGGAGCAAAAGAGCCATCTGGCTGGCGGACGAGCGGCGTCTGGAGGCGTTCGGGGTGAGAGAGCGTAGCCGGAGCCGTCCAGCCCTTGATGCACAGCCCACCTTTATTAACAGGAAAGGCGGCATTGCCGCTCGCATAGGCCTCTTCGCGCGACCCTTGTAGGTGCATACCGCACTGAAAGGCACAATAGGGACAATGTGTTGCCACATGCCTGTGTGTAGAAGGCTGGAACGCAACCGATTTTTGCACGTTTCTCCCCCAGTATATGGACATTTACGCTCATTTCCCCATAAGCGTCATTGTCATCTGGGGTTTTTGCTTTCAGTCTCAAGTGCGCGTGCAATGCGCGTATCTTCTCAGTGGATGTGCGCAACCTTGCGATCAACTTAAGTATCTAAAATATTTTGTGCACTATGCACAATTTTATCTGCTGTCTGTATAGTAACACCGATTCATTTTTTCTTGTATTGTTAAATTAGCCGAAAGATATAACTCGTTACTGTGCAAAATATACAAAGACGTTGAACACCATCGGTGCTTCATTTCCTCCTTGACTCGAAGTGAGCTC
>JAFMRP010001162.1 GCA_017354095.1 Ktedonobacteraceae bacterium | reverse complement strand
ACGCCAATGGAACGCATGCAGTGATGGATACGTCCGGGACCCAGGCGAGCCTGGGCTATGGCGAAGCCGCTGCCCTCTTCGCCCAGCAGATTGCTGGCGGGGACGCGTACATTCTCGAACGACACCTCGCAGTGGCTTTCGTTGTCGATGTAGCCCATCACTGGCAGGTTGCGTACCACAGTGACGCCGGGAGTATCTTTCGGCACGAGGATCATGCTTTGCTGGTGATGGCGATCGGGATGGTTGGGGGCTGTTTTACCCATGACGATAAAGAGTTTGCAGCGCTCGCGGGCAGCGCCGGAGATCCACCATTTGCGGCCATTGAGCACATATTCGTCACCATCACGCAGAATGGTGAGCTGGATATTTGTGGCGTCGGAGCTGGCCACGTCTGGTTCGGTCATAGCGAAAGCGGAGCGGATTTCGCCGTTGAGCAGTGGTTGTAGCCAGCGTGCTTTTTGTTCTGGGGTGCCGAACTGGGCCAGGATCTCCATATTGCCGGTATCCGGGGCGGAGCAGTTAAAGACCTCTGAAGACCAGCCGACGCGTCCCATGATTTCCGCCAGGGGGGCGTACTCCAGGTTAGTCAGGCCCGCGCCATATTCCTTATCGGGTAAAAAGAGATTCCACAGATTAGCCTTGCGGGCGATAACCTTCAGTTCGTCAATGATTTCCGCGTGATGGTGGGGGTTGCCCGAGGCCGTGATTTGCTCGCGGTATGTGTGCTCATTGGGATAGATATAGAGCTCCATGAAGTCATTGAGGTGTTGACGCAGCGCGTTGACGCGTTCTGAATAGGAAAAATCCATCGTTGGTCCTGCCTTTCTCGCTTCTTTGTGACGAAAGTCGCGTCCGGTAGTTTCTATTATATGATTTGTGGGGCTTCGCCCAATAACTTTTGTCACTTTGCCTCATATACTCTTTTTGCTCGCGGCCCTCTTGTTCAGACGGCCAACGACGCTACCGCGTCTGGCGCTGCGCGCCCAGGCCGTCTGCAAGAAATCTAGCGCGACGACGTTGCGCGTCATCTGGCGGGAAGGAATCGCCTGCGGCGGCTCAGTGGAAGGGGGTTTTAAGCGGGGACACCCCGCGCCCCGGCAAAGGACTACGTCCTCTGCACTCCTGTCTTTCTTATACCTCAGTGCTGTGAGAAAGCAGAGATGGTGCGGGTAAGCGGTTGACTTCTTGTATATTGCGCAGTATCTTATTGTAGGTATCATAGTTCAGGTTGTATCAGAAGAGATGGTAAATCCGCATACTGAGTGATAAAGCGGCAGTTAATGGTGAGAATATGGATGAAGAAACGAGCTGGCGTGATCTTTTAAGAGAGATCATCAGCGACCCAATGGAGAAGCAGAGGCTGGTTGATGCTCTGAATATCAATCCTGTGACATTGACGCGCTGGGTTGCGGGACAATCCAGTCCGCGTCAGGATAAGTTGCAGTATCTGTTAAAAGCTCTACCGACCCATCGTGAGCGTCTATCGGCTCTTCTGAAGCGGGAATTCCCTTATTTTGTATTGGATGTGGTCTCGCAGGATCAGCAGCCGCAGGAGATCCCTTCCGAGTTTTATGAGCGCGTCGTCAGGGCATATGCGACCGGTCTGCCTGGTCAGGCCAGCGTGGTTATTCAGGAGATGTTGTTGCAGCAGGTGCGAGACCAGCTTGACGGTGCCAGGCAGGGTATCGCCGTATTCTTTATGAAGTGTTTGAAGCCGCGCGAGGGCAATAAGGTGCGCAGTCTGTGTATGGTCATGGGGCGTGGGGCGACTCCCTGGCAAAATATCTATGATAACCATGCTGCGCTGATGGGAGCGGAAGCGCAGACAGGAGATGCCGCACGTGGTCATTATATTACTATCCGTAATCGGGAAGAGCGATTGCGCATGTATCCTACGCATTACGATGGAATTGCGGAAAGCTCGATTGCTTATCCGGTGCAGCAGGCAGACAGAGTCGCGGGCTGTCTGCTGATCCTGAGCACGTTGCCTGATTACTTCTCTCCGGCGCGTGTGGACCTGGTACATGCTTATGCTGATCTTGCCAGCCTGGCGTTTTGTGAGGATGAGTTCTATCCTCTTGATGAGATCCAGCTGGGAGTCATGCCACCTCCCAGCGAGCAGCAGCCTTATCTAGAGAAGTTTCACCGGCGTGTCTGGCAGTGTATGAGGCAGGCATCGCAGAGAAACGAGGTGCTCAGGAAGCCAGATGCTGAGTTGCGAGTGTGGCAGGAGATAGAAGAGCAGCTGCTGCAGCCTTGATAGGAGCTGTAGCTGCTGCTTGCTCCGTCGCTAACAAAGGTTTTTTTGACATCCCCAGGGTCCTTTGTATCCCCGTGTGTTTCTCCTGTATGAATTTCTGCATCCCCACGTGAGTATATGCTGTTTTATATAATAGAGAAAGAAAAAGAGATAGATATCGAAGCGTTTTTCGCCACTAACCGGGAATAATCCATAGTCT
>JAFMRP010001161.1 GCA_017354095.1 Ktedonobacteraceae bacterium | reverse complement strand
AGATCGCGCACCACCCGATGGCCTCCAACCGTCGTTCCCGGCAGCTGCCCTAGCTGGCTGAGCGACTCGATCCAGGCATATCCTTTCCCACGGACGTTCAACAAGCAGGGAAAGGCTTCCGGATTGGCTCTCAGGCCCAAGATGTCACGTAATCTGCTCACACCCAGCTTGAGCGCATCATGACTCATCCCCAGCTGCTCAGCACTGACTGGCTGGCCTGCATGTGCCATCAACCCGCGTAAAACGCGTTCCTCCCAGGGGAATAAAGCCTCCGCTCGCTCCCTATAGGGGTGCTCGAATGATGTTGCACGTTCCTGCTGCTGATCGTCCCCTTCCACGAGCGGTTGCCGTGTTCCTGGCTGAAGTGCGAGCTGTTCTCGTATCGCATCGAGCTGCTTTTCCAGTCCGTGCAACATCTTGCACGTTTCCCCATATGTTTCCATAGCTTCTCGCAACGAAATCCAGGTCTCTTGCTTTTCTTGCTGTATTTTTCTATGATATTCCTCATGATCAATTTGAGCGTTTTTGTCCGCTTTGCCCAAATGAATTTGTGCCTGAAATGTCTCCAAAAATGCGCGCTCCGCCTCAGATGCACCTCGGAAACTTGCCTCATAGCGCTGTTGGATCTGCCCCCAGGTGAGCTTCCCCTCACCCAGTTCGATCCCACGTTCCCGACAAAACGTGTGCAGTGCTCTGATCTGTGCCTGCTCTACCTCTGCCGGGGAACTCCGCAGCATGCTGTTCACCTCATTCCACTTGCTCTCTATTGGGGCAAGGATCCTTTCGGCACGATCCAGGATATCCTGGATCGCTGCCTGCAGAGGCTGAAAAGCTGCCTCATTCAAATGTCCTGATGTAATCACTCTACTCAGCTCTCGATGCGTCGTGTTTAATTCCTGGAGAAAGCGGGCCACTCGTCCAGCAAAATCTTCTGATGTCTCTCTACTCCTTGCAACTGGTGCAACACTTCGTGGGCTATCGCTTTCAGTCATATGAACGCGCCGCAGATCCTCTCCGTTTCCCTTCATCTCCGCAGGTGTTCCAGAGCGATCGCCGCCGTTGCCCCTCCACTGAGATCCGGAATCCATAGCTGATGTGGCTCCTTCCCTGATCTATTACCGTGATTGCATCCAGCTTCTTACCAATTCATCATCAGTATACTGTTTTCGCCATCTAACGAGCAAGTCAGGAGCTCATAGTAGAAAAACGACACTTGGATTAAATGTCTCCTCTCTCCAGGTGTCAATATAAGCGGTAAACAGCTCTTCCTCGCTTTCTGTGATTCTGGGATGCTGGGGTGAATACTCATCAGTGAGAAGCTGATGTAAAACCAGCCCCTGGAGATTGGTTCTTTACGGAACTGTAATTTTGCCTTCTTCCACGATATCCCTCGGGTCTTACGAGAGTGAAAACGCCAGAGCACCATCAGCATTGAGGAGGATTGTCGCTCGCACTTATTCCTGGATCGTTCGTGTGCAGTCATGCTCCCGGACGCACTCGTTTGTACAAGCCAATACCGCTGATTCAGAGAAAGGACATCGCTATGGCGACGAAACGCTGCCTACCAACACGCTTTTTCAAGCACCCGGATGTGATGAACTTGCGCAGTCGAGACGCCCAACTGCTGCTCATCGGCCTGGTGCTCATGGCTGATGACGAGGGGCGAGAATTGGCTCACGCTGCGCTCATTGGGCGTGAACTGGATTACCCAGAGGAAGCCGTCGAGACGATGCTGCACGAACTGGAGGACAACGAGCTCATTTGTCTGTATCAGGTTGGCCGCCATCGCTACTATAGCCTCACGCGCTGGAGAGAGTGGCAGAGCCTGAGCCCAAGCAAAATCACACCCTCCAAGTATCCATCTCCCCCCTTGCTTCAGGAACAACATGCGACCACTGGAGAGACGCCAGAAACTGGAGAGCAATCAGCAGCGGCAACATGCTCCCTGCCATCTGGCGGAAATGCGCAGCCATTTTCCGCGGATGTGCGGCAAAACAGCTGCAAACGTGCCGCACCAGGTCTGCCATCTGGCAGCAAAACGGCTGCCCAATTCAATTCAATTGAATTCAATTCAAGTGAAGAGGGAACAGCACATCCCTCGTCTAATGTGATCCCCTTTCCCCCATCCACACACAGCAGCACCGCCGGAGGTCTGGATCAAGCACTGGATCTCGATAGGGTGACAACGCACCTGGCCCGTATTCTCCGCTTGCCAGTGACAGCCGCTCTCGCCCGGCTGGTGCGGGATTTCGCACGTGATCCAACCCTCTCGCTACTGGGGGAAGCAGACGCTGCCCGTGAATGGATAGATGACCCGAAGCGCAACTGCAAGGGCCAGCAAATGTCCGTCGCCTTCTTCCGGCGCTGGCTCAAACGTGAACGAGAGCAGATCCGGCTCGGCCACCAGGTCCAACGATCGATGAGCAGCACCGCACCGTCGGAGGCGTCGAGCAAAACGGCA
>JAFMRP010001160.1 GCA_017354095.1 Ktedonobacteraceae bacterium | reverse complement strand
CCAACGCTGCTGCGCAGCTACGAACTGCGTTCGTCAGGCGGTCTGCGAGGAATCGCCTGCGGCGGCTCGTAAAAAAAGGAAGAGGGAATTTTTCGGGGGACACCCCCCTTCTCTTATTCCGACTGCCAACGCTGCTGTCGCAGCTAGCACTGCGTGCTCAGGCAGTCGGAAAGGAGGTACCCCCGGCAGGGGCGCGGCCCCTGCACCCCCGTCTCGGTTAATGCCAATGGGGCTAATCCACCTGTCCTTCCGTACAGGTAATAATCTGGTCGTGTTATCATTGCTGCCTCCTTTCTGGAAGCGCTAAGCTTGGGGTAGGCGATGCGCCGGAATATCATTCCATTTTTGTGAGGCAAAACGCGATGATGACCTTGACGGAACGTGAACGACTGAAAAAATTGATGGCCCTGGCGACTGGAGACGAGAAGCATGACGAGAGCTCCAACTCGACCTTCGACGTGCTCTGGGTGCTCTATGATCGCGTGATGCGCTACGCCCCTCGCAATCCACGCAGCGAGGGGCGCGACCGCTTCGTGCTGAGCAAGGGTCATGGCCCCGTCTCCTATTTCGCCATCCTGGCTGACAAAGGCTTTTTCCCGGCTGAAGAGTTGCGCAAATTTGAGACCTGGGAGGGCATCCTGGGCGGCCATCCCGACCGTAACCTTGTGCCGGGCGTGGAAGCCTCCACCGGCTCGCTTGGGCACGGCCTGCCGATGGCGATTGGCGTGGCTCTGGGGCTGCGCGCGAAGGGCAGCGAGCGCCGCGTCTTCGCGCTGATCGGCGATGGAGAGTGCAACGAGGGCAGCATCTGGGAGGCCATTCTGCTGGCCGGCAATCTGGGCCTGGCGAACCTCACCTGTATTCTGATCGATAACCATTCCAGCTCGCAAAACCTGGGCGATATGGTGGCCAAGTTCACCTCATTTGGTTGGGAAGCCTGCGCGATCAATGGGCGTGACCACGAACAGATCTATAAAGCGCTGATCCACACACATCCCGAGCGCCCAATCGCGATCGTGGCCGATATCGAAAAAGAAAGCTGAGAGGGGAACCCACCATGACCGTCACTATGCGAGAACAGATGGTATTGACCATCGAGGATATATTCGAGCGCGATGAGCGGGCGGCCCTGCTGCTTGCCGCCATCAGCCGCGTACAATTTGAGCCTGTCTTGCAGCGCTACCCCCTGCGCGCCTATAACCTGGGCATCATGGAGCAGTCGCTGGTGAGCGTTGCCGCCGGCATGGCTCTGGAGGGCTTCATCCCCTTTGTGCATTCGATTACGCCCTTCCTGGTCGAGCGGCCATATGAGCAGATTAAGGACGATTTCTGCTATCAGCAGCTGGAGGGCAATTTCATCAGCACCGGGGCCTCCTATGACTATGGCACCGATGGTATGACGCACCACGGGCTGGCGGATGTGCCCCTGCTGAAGAATCTGCCGGGGATGCAGATCGTGGTGCCGGGCACGGCTGGCGAGCTGGACCGGCTGCTGCGCGAGGCATACGGCAACGGCTCGCCCACTTACTACCGCACCGCTGCCAGCACGAATCCGCACGAGTTCGCGGTGCGCTTCGGCAAGCTGGAGGTCGTGAAAAGAGGATCGCGAGCAGCCGTCGTTGCAGTCGGTTCCTCACTGGCCTACGTCCAGCCAGCCGTCGATGACCTGGACGTAAACCTGTTGTACTGCACGACGGTTGCTCCTTTCGATTCTGAGACGCTGCGCAATGTCTATCAGGGTAGCAATATTATTGTGGTCGAGCCATATTATGAAGGGACGCTGGTGCCCGATATTTGCGCGGCTCTGCGCGACCGGCCCATTCGTGTCGAGGCTATTGGCGTGCCCCGGCGCGTCCTGAGCCAGTATGGCACACCTGAACAGCATGATGCCGCTGTGGGCCTGACGCCCCACGACATCCGCCAGCGCATCGACCGGTTTTTACAGGCATAATTACCCGAATTTGATGTCGTAGTTGATGGTGCCCTGGTGAGTGCCGGCGGGCGGCACCTCCAGCAGGTGTGCCAGCTCGCGTTTGCCCTGCTGGTGCAGATTGATGGCATCGGTCGAGCAGGTCTGATACTCGATGCAGAAATACGGTGCGCCTGCTGGTGCGTAGATCACGATATGCGTGAAATCATCGCTGGCGGAGATGCGCAGCTGCAGCCGCTGCTGCCGGTAATCGATCAGGGCCGGTTCGTCCTGGTGCAGGCGCGTGTAGACATGGTCCAGCTTCAGATTGCCAACGGGCAGCGGCTGGCGTAGATCGTACATCTCATACATGACCTGTCTGACATCAAATATCCTGCCTGTTGGCAGCAGCGTCTCATCGGCTTCCATCACCGCTTCGGCGGGCAGGCTCACCAGGGTCTCCTGGTCGCCGGAGAGCCTGGGAAAATAGGGGTGCATGGCAAAGCCGAAGGGCAGTGGTCCTGTGCCGCGATTGCTGACCCGGTACGTCAGC
>JAFMRP010001159.1 GCA_017354095.1 Ktedonobacteraceae bacterium | reverse complement strand
CTTGTGGGTATTTGCCCAGGTCCCGATACAGATTGGCCAGACCGTTGAGCGTTTCAGCAACCTGGGGGTGAGTGGTTCCCAGATGGTGTTCACGGATGTGTAGGGCTTGCAGAAACAACTGCTCGGCCTCTTCAAAAACTCCGAGCTTCCTATAGAGGTTTGCCAGGCCATCGAACGTTTCAGCAACTTCCGGGTGTTCAGGTCCCAACCGCTGCTCTAGAATGCGTCGTGCCTGTTGGTACAATGGCCTGGCCTGTTCGTAGTTTCCTTGCTTCCCATAGAGTTCCGCAAGATTATTGAGCGTGCTAGCGGTACTTGGATGCTCAGGCCCCAATTGCTGTTCGCGGATGCGTAACGCCTGAGAGTACACGTGCTCAGCCTGTTGATACTTTCCCTGATGGCTGTACGTGGCTGCAAGGTTATTGAGCGTGTTAGCGGTCTGGGGATGGTCTGGTCCCAATTGCTGTTCTTCAATGCGTAATGCCTGTAGATACGATGCTTCTGCGGCGGCGTACTTGCCCTGGGACCAGTATAAGAGTGCAAGATTGCCGAGTATTTCGGCGATTTTAAGATGGGTTGGTTCCCATCGTTGCATTCTGATGTCTAACGCTTGTTGGTACAGGGGTTCTGCGGCGGCATACTTGCCCTGGGAACAGTATAAGAGTGCAAGATTATTGAGCGTGTTAGCGGTTTGGGGATGGGTTGGTCCCAACTGTTGTTCTCCAAGCTGCAGCATGCGACGCAACAGCGCCTCGGTCTGCTCATATTTCCCCTGTCTCCACGACAGTTCTGCTCGTTTTTCCAATCGCGGGATCAATGCGGCATGATCAGGACCATGCTGTCGTTCTCCCAGCGTCACGGCTTGCTCCAGGAGTAGTTCTGCTTCTGGATAGCGTCCCCGTGCCACCAGATACCCGCCGGCCTTGAAGCATAATTCAGCGGCAAGAGGGAGCGTGCTGCTGGAAGGCTCGATCAGCGAGACGCAGGCCAGAGCCTGTGCCAGCAAGCGCTCACAGGAGGCCCAGGTCTCAAAGGTGCCATTGGGAAAGGCCGCATGGACCATGGAGACGGCACGCTCACTCCACAGACGGATCGAGGCCGGCTCCATCTGGTCCTGCAGCACGGCTTGCACCAGTCGATGGAGGGAAAGCGTCTTTGCCTCCGGGGAACGTGTGACCAGGGAGGCGCTGCGCAAGGTGGCCATGGCGAGATCAAACTGGTAGGGGTCTGCGACGAGCGACGAGAGCGTCGGTCCCAGGTGCGCCGCTCCCTCCTGGAAGAGCTCCTCAGGAATAGCCTCAGGATGCAAGAAGGCGCACAGGCGCAGCAAGTCGCCTGCTGCTGGATGCTGCCGGGCAATGCGCTCAACAGAGAGGCGCAAGGTGGTCGAGACCGAAGCCGGGTGCGCTCCCCCCATACCTCGACGGGCTAAGATGTGCTTGCGCTGGAGGCGATAACGCTCCAGGTATTCAGCGACACGACATCCCGTTTCTTCGATGTAGGCCCCCGCCTGGTCCACTGCCAGAGGCAGTCCTTCCAGCAGCGTCACCAGCTCTGCGGCCCCGGTGGTAGCAGGCGTCTCGGGTGGTAGCGTGTGTGGGGGAGTGGCTCCCTGGAGCCGTCTGGCACGCGCAAGCAGCAGGCAGACGCCCTCCTCACGGCTCATCGATGGTACTTCCAGCACGTCGGCCAGGGGACCCAGTGCCTGCTGACGAGTGGTGAGCAGAATGGCTCCCTGTTGCAGGGACGGCAACACGGTCTCAAGCACGTCGAGATCCTCAACATTATCCACGATGAGCAACCAGTTGGGGTGGGTGGCGAGCCAGTGCTGCACGGCCAGGACCATCCGGGTCTGCTCGGCTGCCTGGCATTCGGGGAGTTGCAACTGTTCGGCAATCTGTTGCACGCTCGGGATCAGACTTTCCGCGTTTTCTGCTGCTACCCAGAAGATGGCACGATACTCAGAGGCGTAGCGGTGGGCATACTCAAGAGCGACCTGGGTTTTGCCGATCCCGCCCAGTCCACAGAGGGCCACTGGTTGGAGAGGTGCCGCTGACTGCTGGTCGGTGAGTCGGTGGTGCAGGGTGTGCAAGATCTCCTCGCGACCGGTGAAGAAGGGGTTACGTGAATAGGGAACCGTCCACAGGTGCGGGAGAGGCGTAGACGTCTGGGCTTCAAGCTCCTCCTCAAAGGACTGCTCAGACCGCTCCGTGTCGTGATGACTTCCTGGACTGGCATCAGACGTCTGGGCTTTCAGCCCCTCAAAGAACGTTTCAGGACTCAGGCCGAAAAAACGGCTGAGCTCTTGCAAGGCGAAGGTGCGGGGGATAGCCAGATTTTGTTCCCAGCGGGCGATACTTCTGCGGGAGACGCCAAGGGCTTCCGCCAGTTCCTCCTGAGACAACAGCCGTCGCTGCCGCTCCTCTCGCAAGCGATCTCCAAAGCTCATAGGATGTTGGTGCCCTTC
>JAFMRP010001158.1 GCA_017354095.1 Ktedonobacteraceae bacterium | reverse complement strand
GTATCGAGCAGCGAGGTATTGAGCACCAGGCGGGGAGTTGGCCCCAGCGTCTGGGCCAGCACGCGGGCCAGTTGCGCGAAGCCGCGATAAAGCAACGGCAGCGCCTCCAGGGGGTCAACCACCGCTCGGCGCGGGCGGTCGATTCCTCGTGAGCGACCGGCTGGTCTGCTCCAGTGAATGGTAGAATTGAGACTCATAGAGACCTTGCTTTCCAGAAAACCACAGAACTGTTGTCCCGCTTATTTAAGCGAGGCAGAAACCAGGCTGCGCACGTAGAAACGCTGAGCGAAGAAGAAGATCACCAGCACCGGCAGGACATAAATAATCGAGCCAGCAGCGTTGATATTTTGCATTGGCAGGTTTACCGGACTACTATAGCCCTGTGCCATCGCAACACCCAGGGTAGTGTTATCCGGGTTCAGAAAGATCAATGGGCTGAACCAGTCTCCCCAGGTTGCGACGAACTGCAACATAAAGCTGGTCACCAGTACTGGCCCAGCAAGAGGCAAAAAGATCTGCCAGAAAATACGGAAATAACCAGCGCCATCGACAATGGCAGCATCTTCCAGTTCTTGGGGAATACTCGCAAAAAACTGGCGAAAGAGGAAGATAAAAAAGGGTGAAGCGCCCAGCCCCCAGAGTACCCAGGGCCAGTAGTTGCCGACCATCCCGAGATTGGCAAAAAGAATGTAGGTTGGGATGACAGTAATCATGGTAGGCATCATCATCATAGAGACCATGATGGTGAAAAGCGCTTGCTTGGGGCCGCCGCCGGGCAGGCGTGCAAAAGCGAAGCCAACCAGAGCGCTGGAAAAGGTCGCGAGTGTGGCAGAGAGGGTAGAAAGCACAACCGTATTCCCGGTAAAATGCAGATAATCAATCAGCGTAACAGCCGTAAAAAAGTTGATCCACTGGGGACGCGCAGGCCACCAGAGCGGGGGAAAAGCGCCAATTTCGATAGAGGTCTTGAGCGCAGTGCTCAGCAGCCAGAAGAGAGGGAGCAGAAACACCAGAGCCAGCAGAACCATGACCACGACGAGCAACGAGGTCAGGGCGAAACGCCGGCGTTTGCCGCCGGCCGAGGTATTTCTCACTGGATATGCGAAGGATGAACCCATGCTACTTCTCTCCTTTGATTTCGACTTCATAGTAAACCCAGCGTCTGGCAAAGAAGAAGACCAGCAGGGTTAACAGTAGAATAGCGAGAAACAGAAGCCAGATGAGCGCCGAGCCATAGCCGAAACGACCCTGGGTGAAGACCTCGGTATAGACATGATACATGTAGACCTGGTTACTTTGTGGCACATAGCTTGCCGAGCTGCTTCCCTGACCCGCAGTCACCAGACCGGGCACCAGCAACATGGGCTGAATCATGACTTGCAGAGCGCCGATGATTCCGGTAATCAGCTCAAAGAAGAGGACCGGGGACAGCAGGGGGAGCGTGACGTTCCAGAAACGGCTCCATGGATTCGCGCCATCGACATTAGCCGCTTCGAGCAATTCCAACGGGACCGTTTGCAGGCCGGCCAGAGTGACAATCATGCCGCCACCCATGCCCCATGCGATCATGAGGATCAGGACAAGAAAAGCCTGGTTGCCAGCCAGCCAGTTCACTGCTGGCAGATGAAGAATACTCAGCAGCGCGTTGGCGAACCCGGAGTTGGGATTAAAGAGCATTTGAAAGGTCATAGCAATCCCAACAATTGGTACCACCGACGGCAGGTAATAGATCGTGCGGAAGATGCCAATAGCGCGCCAGGGACGGTTGAGCAGCAGGGCCAGGATCAAAGCTCCCACGATATTCAACGGCACCACGATGGCCATATAGAGAAAGGTGCGCTGGAAGCCAAGCCAGACCAGCGGATCGTGAAATGCTTCCATATAATTCTGCCAGCCTACCCAGCGTGGAGTGGTGTAACCATCAAAACTTGTGAAGCTCAGCCAGAATGCGTAACCAAGAGGAAAGACAGTGAGCAGCAGGAAGCCGAGCAGCCACCAGGGGGAGGCAAAAAGGTAGAAAAACGTGTACCGTCGCCAGCCAGTGCGTCGGGGACGGAAACCGCCGAGCATGGCCTTCCGCATGCGCCGCTCCGGCTGTTTTGAGACGGGCGTTTTTGAGATAGGCGTCGATATCATACGACCTCCCGTTTTTGCGGTATGATTCTCGTGGTCATTTTTGGGGTCGGTGCATGCACCGACTTCAAAAATGACCACGAGAGTAAGGGACTCGTTAGAACTGTTGCTGGATGGCTTGATTCGTCGCAGCATCAATGTTGGTGAGAGCGGTCTTGAGATCGGTTTTCCCGTTGAAGACGTCGGGCATGTACTGGTTCCATGCAGCAGTGTAACCTGTGTCATAAGGAGAGAATACCAGCGTTCCGTAATGGGCCAGGGCAGCCTGTTGTACTTCGTAAGCAGCTTTCTCCGCGGGAGTCTTCTGCGGCATAAACTTGACCAGGGATTTTAACG
>JAFMRP010001157.1 GCA_017354095.1 Ktedonobacteraceae bacterium | reverse complement strand
ATGTAGGGCCCCTCCCTTGTGGAGGATTCCTTTCCGAGCACCTGACCGCAGGGAGACGCGCGGACTTCCTTACAGACGGCCTGACGAACGTTGTTCGTAGACGCGTAGCGTCGTTGGCCGTCTGGACAAGAGGACCGGCGTTGGTGCTCGGAATACAGAGGGTGGCCGGCTCACTACCCCTCGGCGCTGGTCAGATAAATCGCTTCCGTGCGATTCCGCGCATGCAACTTCTCGAAAATGTTCTGCACATGCTTATGCACCGTCGACTCCGCGATGCACAACTCCCCGGCAATCTCACGATTCTTACGCCCCTTACGCATCAGATCCAGAATCTCCCTCTCTCGCAGCGTCAGAGGCCGCGATATAGCGATATTCGATCCCGACTCCCCCGCTTGCTCCGCGATCTGCTGGGCCGCGCGGCGCTGCGTGCGATAAGAAATGCTCATCGAGGACATGCCATGGGAAGAGTAGGCAGCCTGGGATTGCCAGGTGTTGCGCAAATGCACCAGAATCTGCGTCGCTAGCGTGCCCGGAATACATAGATCATTACGAGCGGCACAACGAATCGCGTGAATCAATGCCTCCGGCTCGATATCCTTCGTAATATACCCCATCGCACCACGCTGAATCGCCTGGAATACATGCTGGTCTTTGTGCGAAGCCGTGAAGATAATCACTCGTGATTCGGGAGAACAGGTCAGGACACGCTCCGTCGCCTCAAAACCACTACAATCAGGCATGTCCAGGTCCATAAGCACGACATCTGGCTGCGTCTGCGCGGCTTGTGCTTCAGCCTCTGAGCCATTGCTCGCCTCCGCCACCACTGTCATATCTTCTTCTTTCTCCACCACTTCGCGCACCGCACGGCGCATGAGCAAATGGTCATCTACAATCAAGACGCTTACCATAACGTTAAACATCCCTTTCTACTTCTTCTACCCCTGAAAATAGCTCAGGCTAATTAGCCAGAATTATGTATACTATATACCGTGTATACGCTTTATATTATACTCTTTTAATCCCTCTTTTCAAGCTAACTGCCGGCGTTTCCTTGCCCCCGCTTTTAGTGAAACCATAGCTAATTTGACATCCCCTGCCCCAAATTTGTGCTTAGTTTGCCTAATACACAAGTGACTGAAGTGCTCATGGCCCCTTTTACCCGCGTGAGATAACATGGCTATTGACTTTGTGTACCACCCCCTCCGCCGCCCTTTCTTCGCTCGCCCGATCAGGTTTCTTTCTTGCGTCTTCCTGACCTCTGTGCTATTATATTTTTCGGCTAGCGGGAGGCATATACTCCCGCGTATGTATACTGACAACAACAACCATTAAGTACACACGCTCTCTGTCTCTACGGCGCACCCCTGGGGTCTACGCAGTAGCTGGGACAAGCATTTATCCCTGGAACACATGCATGCCGGGGGACCCTGACGCCGTGGTATTGAGAGAGCGGAGGATCAAGGGAGGATCTGTTTTGGCTAATATCATCTCGATGAAACAGCTCTTAGAAGCTGGCGTCCATTTCGGTCACCAGACCCGCCGCTGGAACCCCAAAATGCAGCAGTTCATCTTTATGGACCGCAACGGCATTCACATTATTGACCTCCAGCAAACGGTCACACGCCTGAACGAAGCCTATAACTTCGTGAAGCAAACCGTCGCACAGGGCGGCACTATCCTCTTCGTCGGTACCAAAAAACAGGCTCAGGAAGCCGTGGTCGAAGAGGCCAAACGCTGTGGCATGTTCTATGTGAACCAGCGCTGGCTGGGTGGCATGCTGACGAACTTCAAAACCATTCAGTCACGCATCAATCACCTCAAAGACCTCGAAGCCCGCCGCGACCGTGGCGATTTCGAACGCCTTCCCAAAAAAGAAGTGCTGCAGATGCAGGATGAGATCGCACGCCTGGAACGCATCCTGGGCGGCATCAAAGATATGCGCCGCCTTCCTAGCGCCATCTTTATCATCGATACACGCAAAGAGCGCACCGCCGTTCTAGAGGCTCGCCGCCTGGAAATCCCTATCGTCGCCCTCGCCGATACCAACTGCGACCCCGACGAGATGGACTATCCCATCCCGGCCAACGATGACGCCATCCGGGCCGTACGCCTGCTCTGCTCCAAGATCGCCGATGCCGCCTTTGAAGGCCGCCGCGAACATGAAGCACTCCAGAAGGATACCGAGGTCGCCGAAGGCGAAGAGGCTCCGGTCGAAGTGCTGAGCGAAAGCAGCGCTCAAGCTGAAGAAGCTGCACCCGCCGCTTCTGAAGCCTCTCCCTCGGAAGAAGCACAGCCCGCCGAAGCAGCCCCTGCCACTCCGGCTGAGACTCCTGAGGCTGAAGCTGCCGCCACTCCGACCGAACCTGAACTGGTTAGCAAAGAGTCTCACTAAAAACAGGCAGGATAAATACGGCGGGAGGTCAGGGGCCAGCGCCTTCTACCTCCCGTCTTTTCCTGCAAAAAAACATC
>JAFMRP010000246.1 GCA_017354095.1 Ktedonobacteraceae bacterium | reverse complement strand
CGAAAACGGGAGACGACTCACAGCTGACGTTTCACACAACACTATACTAGAGAGAGAAGAGGAGGATAGACGATGTATACAACAGCAAATACCTTCAATAACCCCACGAATCGCCCCCTGGCCCTGGTCTATCGCGGACCCGCCGGATGCGAAGGCTGCTCAGAAGCAGTGGCTGAACTGCTGCAAAGCTCACGATGGAACTTTGATGTGCAATACGTCGGACCAAAAGAACGGCTCCAGCTCTCGCCTGCTACCCTGCAAGCCGCGGCACTCTATGCCCAGCCGGGCGGCTCGGACGACCTCGACCAGGCCTACCGGCAGCTCAAAGGGAACGCGCAGGATATCAGAAACTACGTCGCCTCCGGCGGACGATACCTGGGCCTCTGCATGGGTGGCTACCTTGCCGGACAGACCCCCGGCTTCCACCTCCTGCCGGGCGACACAGATCAATTCATCTCATCACCAGGCGCGAGTGTGCGAACCGATGACGATACCATCGTGGATGTCCGCTGGCGCGGTCAGCCGCGCACTATGTACTTCCAGGACGGTCCCTTCTTTCTCCTCGATCGCGACGCGACCAATGTAACCGTGCTCGCAACCTACACCAATGGCAAGATCGCCGTACTGGTCGCACCCTACGGCAACGGCAAGGTCGGCGTCTCAGGACCCCACCCCGAAGCGAATGCCCAGTGGTATGCAGCCTACAATCTCGTCAATCCCGAAGGCATACGCACAGACCTCGGCCACGACCTGATCGACACACTCATGCGCTAATTAACGCCTCGGGAATACACCCGACGACTACCCGTAGGGAACCCGTAGACGGTATCCAGCGATATATCGCCGTCTACGGGCAAATGAGCTCACACCCCTCGTCGGGACCTATGCGCTTTAAAAATTACCACGGTAGACAGGCAACGCATGAAACCCCGTAGGCTCACGCTCTCACCCATTGATCCAACTGAATCCCCGTGCAGAGACTCGCTTCAGCGAGAGCCCGTAGGCTCCCCACTGAACCCTGCAAACCCGCCCTCGCCTCTCTCATGCCCCATCGGGAATGTAGGGCCCTCCCTTGTGGGGGATTCCTCTCCGACTCCCTGGGCGCGCAGCGCCAGCCGCGCTAGCGGCGTTGGGAGTCGGAATAAGGAGGCCAGTCGGTTCGCTCCCCCTACCACTCAACCACACTACCAGATATACCCCCCAAAAGAAACGCCCAGCAACGTCTTCTTTGTACAAAGAAGAGTATAATATGTAGAAACGCATAAAAAGGAAAATATCATGGGCATCTTAAAACTCAATGGCACAATCGACCAGCATCAATTCTGGCCCGAAAAAGGATCAGATGGCGACACCATCACCGTCCAACTGGATAGGCCTTTTCTCTTCCAACCCTATCCCGATCAGCCATTCCGCGAAACACACGCCTTCGATGACGCTGAGATACGCGGGGAAGCAGTCCTGCATGAGCATAACGATACCGGCACCCAGAGTATCACCGTTCGCCTGCAAGGTATCGATGCCCCCGAGATTCACTACCGGCCACAGGCACCCGAAAATCTGAAATCAGAGGTGAAGGCGAAACAGGAAGCCTTCCGTAAATACAATAAAGAATACCGCCAGCTCTACGGCGAGACCGCGACAGTACAGTTGTCGCAATGGCTGAGGGATACCAGGCATCAACAACAACTGGATTGCATCGTGGTGACCCAGGTCGATACCCCCAACGATGTGTTTGACGCCTATGGCCGCTTCATCGGCACAATCTATATACCAGACGAGAATGGCAACGAAACGGTTCCGGCCGATGATGGACAGGCCAGCATAAAAGCGATCGATGTAAATCTGCACAGCGTACAGCAAGGCTGGGCTTTCCCCACATTCTATAGCTCGATGACAGAAGAGGAGATCACCACTCTACTACAGGCGGCTAAGCATGCACAAGAACAATCCACCGGGCTCTGGCCTCTCTATCAATCTCGCATTGGCAAGCTCGATACCGACCTGGTGTACGATCGTCCCACCAGCAAGCACCACCCGACGTATGATGCCGCGCGCGATACTGGCCCGGTCATCTTCCCTAAACTATTCCGCCGTCTCTGCACCTACACCGCCCTGGAAGGCACAGGCATCATAGACAAAACCTTCAAACAGTTCTTGCGCATGCAGCGAGAATACTGCTTCCTGCTGGACGAGTTCCTGGAGCAAGGACCAACCGCCTCCACTCCCCATCCACTGGACAAGCTGGTGAGTAGCAAAGAACAATTGACAACTCAACCCTACGATCTCGTCTTCCAGGAGAAAGCATCCACACTGCGCGACAAGAACACCGGACAAACCATCAAAAACTGGTGGTAGCCCCCTTCCTCACCTCCATCTTCCCCTCAGGATATGTAAGGCCACCCCTCGCGGGTGGCCGGAGGAGGGACGGCTGGCCGGGCAACATGGGTGCCCACCTCCCGGCCATACCACCACCCACAGCCCCCTACAATCACTCACCCTCCGGCTGCGCCCCCGGCACGTCTTTCAAAAACAACGTGGCGATAAGAACCAGCACACTGAGCACCAGCACCACCCCGAAACCGTTCTGCAGCACCCCGGACAACGCGAGCCGGGCGGCATTGGTCGCCGGGAGCCCGGTACCCATATCTCCAGCAACAGCTCCGTTCACGACAATCCCCATCAAGGCCGCGCCCAGCGTCAGGCCCAGCTGGCTGAGGTAGCGAATCACACCGCTTCCTACCCCCAGTTGCGTCTGCGGGATAACATTTTGCGCCACAACCATCTGGATCGCGAAAAAGGAACCGGTGCCCAGACCAACCAGGACCAGGTAGAAGCCAATCAACAGGATATTGCTCTGCTGCGTCATACTCATGATCGCGAGCAGGAGAGCCCCCACGGTCATCATAACCGCGCCCACGATGGCCGCCATCTGGTAGCGCTTACGCAGCGATATGATCCCACCGGCCAGCGCGGCCCCCAGCGAAAGACTGACGGAGAGCACGGTGATCAAAACGCCTGCCTCCGTTGGCGAGAGGGTCAGCACACCTTGCAAAAACAATGAGAGTGGAATAAAGACGGCTATCAGGACCATACCCTGAATGAACGTGAGCAGAGCGTCAACCCCGAAGATCCGATGCCACAACAGGCCTAACGGAATAATGGGCTCGACGGCCTTGCGCTCGACGATAAAAAAGAGCACATAAAAGACCACAGCCGCGACGAATAGAGCGATGACAGGTGGCGATGTCCAGTCCGAACTTCTAGCGCTCAGGCCAAGCAACAGGCTGCAGGTCGCCACTACGAGCAGCCCCGCACCCCACCAGTCGATACGTCCAAACCCGGAACGCCTGGCCACCTGCCCGGGCAGGAAAATCCAGAGCACCAGCAGGGCCAGCAGCCCAATGGGCAGGTTGAGGTAGAACAGCCAGCGCCAGCGAGTATCCTCGGCAACGAGGCCCGCAACGAGCGGACCATGATCGGTGATCCAGCCACCCAGGGTGGGACCACACAATTGAGAGACACCAAAGACGATGCCGAGCAATCCCTGCTTGCTGGCCCGCTCCTCAGGGGAAAAGAGATCTCCGACAACGGTAGCTACGAGCCCGATGCCAATCCCAGTGCCAAGCCCCTGCAGGGCTCGGAAGAGGATAAGCTGGTCCATCGTCTGCGACGCACCGGCAAGCCCCGAACCAAGCAGGAAGATGACAACCCCGCCAAGCAGGAAACCTTTGCGACCGAATAGATCCGAAAGCTTCCCCGCGAGAGGCACCACCGCCGTCGCAGCCAGCAAGTAGGCGGTGACGACCCAGGTGTAATGATCAAAACCATGCAGGCTGCTGGCGATGCGCGGCAGAGCCGGCGTGACAATCAGATTGTCCAGTGCTTCCAGAAAAGCTGTGAGCAATAAGGCAACCATGATAATCACAAGCACGGAACCTCGGAGGCGGCGACCGCTCTCCTGCGCCGCCGGTAGCGTTGAAGACGTAGCTTCCATCTGTTTTTCTCCCTTGACTCTTCAGTACCATTTAGATCAGCTTGCCTGTTGCATCCGGCCTGCAAGCAGCGACTTGAGACGTTCGGCGTTCTGCGGCTGCGCTTTCTTCATCTCTTGCCGCATGAAAAACTCGGCTACCTTGGGCACATTCCCCACCTCTACGGTGAAATGCACGCGGCAACTCCCTTCGGACAGCGCTTCAAGACGATAGCTCTCACGGAACGGGCTGGACGCTTCAGCCTCGGTCTCCAGGGTCAACAGACGATCTTGCTCGAACTCGGTGACACTCATCGTTTTCTCGCTCTTGAAACCCGAGAACTTGCCCGCTTCAAAGTAGCTGCTCCCCAGGTGTGCCGGCCCCAACGGGCTGACACGCACCTCAAGAATACCTTTTATCCAGTTGGGCCGCGCCTCCAGGTCGGTCAGAAGCGCGAAGACGTCGCTTTGTGCGTAATCGAAAGTGTCGCTATATTCAAACGTTGCCATGTTCTTTTCCTTTCTTCTCTTCCTTATCATTATCAATTTCTATACTTACGCCGCGCTTAGCGAAAGAGCACTGTAGAGAGAGCCTGGACCAGCGCTTGCTTCGCCTCTTGTTTGCCCACCTCTGCACCCTGGCTCCTCCACCCGATAAAACCATCTGGCCGAACGAGCACCGCGCCGCCAGGGGCGATTCCATACGCGTCACAGAACCTGTTCTCTACATCAACGAGATCTCCCTCCTCACCGCCGATCTGATAGCTGTCCAGGGACAGATGGAGAACGTCTTTCGCCTCCTGAGCTGCCTCTTTCCAGTGCCGTCCATCCGGGCCAATGAGCAGGACAAAGCGGGGACCGATCAGGTCCAGCGTCGAAATCTGCTTGCCCCCTTGTTCGAGCGTGAGATGCGCGGCTCGGGTTCCCGGCTGCCCCCGCCACTGCTTCGGAGTCAGAGCCAGTGGCAGATGCTCATCGCCCTCTTCCCGCGCGAATGCTCCCTCACCGTAGCGATAACCCGTATTGACCGCTACGATATCCACCGTGATCCCGGCTGAACCTTCCTGCCGCTGCTGGGACAGTAATGCCATCTGCTCGGCGGTGTAGTCCGCGACTGGCCGCCGCTCGGCGTCATACGTGGCAAGCAAGGCCTCACCAGCCTCCCCACGCACAACGGCAGCCAGTTTCCAGGCAAGATTGTGCGCTTCGGCGATGCCGGTATTGCCTCCCAGACCACCGCTGGGCGGCTGCGTGCGCGCGGCATCCCCAACCAGCAAGACCCGTCCCTGCTGGAACCGATCAGCTACGAGCGCGTTCATTTCCCAGTTCAACACGGCTTTGAGCCCTACCTTCAGATCAGGAATGCCGGCTGCGGCCCGAATCAACTGGAGGCACCGTTCCTCTGGGTAGTCTGCCAGCTTCTCTTCGTCCGGGTCATAACCCACATCCACCCGGAAGAGGTCTGGCCGCGCCACAGAGCCCGGGTAAGGAACGAACGATCCCACGGCGATGGTGTCATTGCTGAGAAAACACATGATGGCATGCCGCTCGTGAAACACCTTCATCAGGTCAGCCTCAAAAATCATACTGACGAAATGCCCCATGCTCGCTGTCCCGTGCTGACCGATGCCGAGCTGCTTTCGGATCGCGCTCTTACTGCCATCTGCCGCCACCAGAAACCGTGTACGCACCGTTTTCGTGCTCTCGCTCCCGCGCTCGCGGATCGTGGCAGTAATGCCCTCCTCGTCTTCCTCAAATGCCACCAGCTCGGTCCTGAAGCGCAGATCCCCTCCAAGCTGCTCGGCCCGCGCTCGCAGCACCGGCTCCAGCACATCCTGAGCGATAGCACTGCCACGCGCAGCGCTGTTGGGATCGCTGAACAAAGAGTCGATATCTTCCTGCAGACAATCAAACTCCTGCCCCATCAGGCTCTCTACCAGCGGAACATTACTGCCCTGGGGAACCGGTGGTTCGATCTTCCGTATGTCCTCCTCGATTCCCACAGCGCGGAACATCTCCATCGTGCGCGGACTCATGCCCATGGCCCTTGGATGAATCGCTGTGCCCGGATGACGCTCAATCAGTATCGAGGGAATACCCTGCCACGAGAGAAAAAGCGAAGCGGACAACCCGACCAGCCCCCCACCCACTATCAGTACCGGTGTAAATTCACTATCATCAGAATGATGTAATGGTGTATTCATCTCTTCTCCTCATCTCGTCGCCCAAATGTCGCAACTCATTCCCTTGCGCTCCATTCGACCGACGCTTCATTATCTATGAGGAAGAATACACGCTCAGCAAGCAAAACACAGTCATCCAAAGGATACTATCGAAAACCCCATCCCACCACGAAGAAAAAACTATGGTATCCCTTCGGCTACTATCCCCACCACCAGCTACAGCAGCGAACGCACACGCGCCAGCGCAATAGCCTGCGTCCTGTTCTCTGCCCCCACCTTGCTGAGAATACTGGCAACATGCTTCTTGGCCGTGGCCAGCGAGACCACCAGCCGCCTGGCAATCTCCTGGTTAGAAGCCCCCTCCGCGAGCAGCAACAAAACCTCCTGTTCGCGAGGAGTAAGCGGCTCAACAAGCGGTTGCACAACCCGAAGGGCTGACACATTGACAACAAGAGGGCGTACTTCTCCCACCACTTCCCCCGTCTGCTCACCGGCAAACGCATCAAATACAACCTGGGCATAGGCAACGACAAGCGGGGAAACAGCCTGCCGCGAGGTCTTGAGAAACCCATGAAGCGCCTGGCGCATCGGCTCTCCAGCATCGAGAAAAACACGCATATGTCCCTCAGGTTCCGCCAATGTGAGCAGCCGCTGCAGCACACATAGCCCCTCACGCGCATCACCCAACCCCCACAACGCAACTACCTGCAGCGCCAGGATGGCAACCACACTCCCCACTCTCTCCACCTGCTCAGCTACGTCGAGCAGTGCCGCGAGCCACTGCACTGCCTGCTCATACTGCTGCCGCGCCAGGTAGATGCGCGC
>JAFMRP010001156.1 GCA_017354095.1 Ktedonobacteraceae bacterium | reverse complement strand
CTCGCCCGGACGTTCTCTGGCTGTAGCTGGTCGTTCCGCGACCGGTTCAGGGCGCCTGACTGGAGCATCCTGTCTGGTCGGGGAGGTGGGACGTCCGGGTGCCCGGGTTGATTCGGGCGCACGCCGGTTCTGAATGACGGGGTGCGGCTGCGCGGGCGGATCGGATCGCCTGGTTGATGGTTTTGGCCGGGCCGGGGGCTGTTGCGGCGGCTCCTCTTCCAGGTCTTTCGTTATCAAGGTGCTGGCTTCCTCGGGTGCGCTGGCTGGCGGCTCTGTGGTGGGCTGGTGCTCTTTCGTCGCTGGAGCCTCCATGCGCGGGTTCTCCTCCGTTGGAGCGCCATGCAACTCGGGTGACACCTCCTCGCCCGGGGTCGCGTTGAGTTTGACCGGGTCGGACGTGCCTTCCTCCAGCGCTTCCAGCGTGCGCGGTGTGGCGTTGATCTGCATAGCGGCGTGGCGCAGCGCGCGCGCCAGTTCTCCGGCGCTGGAGTAGCGATCATTGGGATTTTTCGCGATGGCTTTGCGCACGACCGCCTCAATGCCTGGAGAGATATCGGGATTGAATGAGGTCAGCGAAGGTGGTTCCTCCAGGGCATGTTTGATCGCCACGGCGACCGGCGAGGGGCCCTGGAAGGGCACGCGGCCGGCCAGCATCTGGAAGATGACGATGCCCAGGGAATAGATGTCGGTGCGCGAATCGACATCCTTGCCGGTCCCCTGCTCTGGCGAAAGGTATTCCGGGGTGCCGACAATAGTGCCGGCGCTGGTCAGTGCTGTGTGGCCATTGCCCTCGGACTCTCTGGCCTCCTTGATCGTCTTTGCCAGGCCGAAGTCAGCCAGCAGCAGGCGACCATCGGCGTGGAACATCATATTGCCTGGCTTCAGGTCACGATGTACGATCCCTTGTTCATGAGCGCTGTCCAGGGCGGAGGCAGCCTGGTCCACAATGGTCAGTGTTTCGCTGAGTGACAGGATCGGGCGCTGTTCCAGTACCTGGCGCAGCGTGCCGCCGGTCACATATGGCATTACCAGGTAGGCAAGGCTGTCCTGCTCGCCATATTCATAGATGGGCATGATATTGATATGGTCAAGTGCCGCAACAGCATCGGCCTCACGACGAAAGCGGGTGAGAAATTCGCCGCTCGTCTGATGCTCCATGAACACGCCCGGCATCAGTACTTTCACAGCGACAGTACGCCGGGGCCGGGACTGTCGTGCCAGGTATACCGCTCCCATGCCACCCCGTCCCAGAAGGCGTTGAAGCGTACACGTGCCGAGCGCCTGGCCTATGAGTTCGTTGCTGTCAGTTAACACGCTCGTTCATCCCCTCGTAGCAAGATCGCAGAAATAATCGTTCTTTATACATACGTTGCTCAATACGTGGCTCACAATAGCTCTGAGCGCTGATCTGTCTTTTGTACATTACTCTTTATAGTGTGTTGTTTGTTATATACTATCACTGCTGTTGTTAGTTGCGATACCATTTAGTACCTATGCATACTGCGCAGCTTGCGGCGGTATCCCTCCCGTGCCCTTCCGGCCACCCGCAAGGGGTGGCCTTACATATCTGGTGGGTGTGAGGGAGGCGGTTTGCATGCAAAAGTTGCCCTTCTTAATAATATGAGAAATGTGCTGTATTGTGCAAGTGTCGCGGCGGATATGCCCGAGGGGAAAGTGGGCACACTGGCTCCTGGATCTTGATTTGCTATTGCTTTTCTTCCTGTGCTAAAGTTAGAGACGAACAAAAGAGCAGGGTTGGAATAGAGGTTCCTGGCCCTGGTTCGGTTAAGCGAGCTTTGCGCACAGGTTCACGCAAAGTGGAATAGCTGCTCTCATCGCAAGTGTTGTTATAGAGTAATTGGATTATTATCGGGTAAGCATCCTGAAAAGGTATAATAGAGCAACTCAGGGGGGCTGAATGCAGAGCGAATTGCGTATTATCCCGGTGACGGGAATTGGCGATATAACCCCAGGAAGTGACCTGGGTCTTCTTATCTATGAGGCCTTGCGTGGGCAGGGGCTGCAGTTACAGCGGGGTGATATCCTGGTGGTCACGCAGAAAATCGTCTCCAAGACCGAGGGGCGGGTCGTCGAGCTGGACAAGATTGAGCCCTCGCCGTTCGCGCGCGACTTCGCGGAGCAGAACGATAAAGATGCGCGCCACGTTGAAGTGGTGCTGCGTGAGTCGAAGCGTATTGTGCGCATGGATCGCGGGGTGATGATCTGCGAGACCCGTCATGGCTTTATCTGTGCCAATGCTGGCGTTGACGAGTCGAATGTCAATGGTTCGCACCAGTTGACGCTGCTGCCGCTGGATTCCGACCGTTCGGCGCGGGAGATACGGTCGCGGCTGCGCGAGCTGGCGGGCGGTGATCTGGACCTGGCAGTGATTATTTCCGACACCTGGGGCCGTCCCTGGCGCAACGGCCAGGTCAATATGGCCATCGGACTGGCGGGCATGGAGGCGCAGA
>JAFMRP010000245.1 GCA_017354095.1 Ktedonobacteraceae bacterium | reverse complement strand
TGGGTGGGTGAGCGAGCGAGGAGGAAGGAAGGTTCCTCGGGTGAAGGAACCGGGAGATCGGGAGTGAGGATGGCCGTCAGGCGTGAAGGCGGTCAACACGGGCATCACGGTGAGCGTGCGAGCCGGGACCTGCGGGCAGGAACCGGGAGCGGTCGTCGGGCGCTCAGCAAGATTGAGGTGATCTTCTCCGATGTGGTTGTGCAGCAACAAGGCGCAGCAGCGTCGTGGAGGAGCGTGTGTCAACAGCACACCAGCCCCCACGGCGTTTTTATGTGGCTTTCATCGTGCTTTTTCATCCCAGACCGGTGAGAGAATTAATCCATGTATCAGCACTCCACCGTTAACAGGCGGCTTACACTTCGCCGCGTCAGTGGCATCATCTGTCTCATTGTTGCCGGCATACTGATTGCTGGCGTGCTCATCTATGCTCTGCACCCCAATATTGCTATACCTCCCCCAATTCGTTCTGTCTTACCTCTTCCCACCCCTGCCTCTACCTGTAAAACTCCACCTGGCCATCCGGGCGACCATACAGACACCATCACATCCTCTGGCGTCCGGCGCACCATGCTGATACACATCCCTCCCTCTTACGGCCTCAACCCGCAGCCACTGGTCGTTTTTTATCACGGCTATAGCTGGACCGCTCAAAACATGGAGAACAACGCACAGACAGCCCAGGAGGCCGACAAAGCCGGTTTTGTCCTGGTATTTCCCCAGGGGCTCGAAACACCACCAACCTGGAACGCCGGCATCGGCGCAGGTAATCTCACCACCGGTAGTGCCAACGACATCCAATTTACACGCGACCTGCTCACCCACATGAAACAGCATTACTGTATAGATGCCCGGCGCATCTACGTGACCGGTTTCTCCCTGGGCGGCGGCATGGCCTACCGGGCCATCTGCCATCTCAGCGATCAGATTGCGGCAATCGCTACCGTCTCCGGCGCTTACTACCCCTTCCCTGAAGGCTGCCATCCCCAGCGCCCGCTGCCGGTCATGGAGATCCACGGCGGGGCCGATACTCAGGCCCCCTATAACGGCTATCCCGCGCGTAATATGCTCGCTGTCAACGACTACCTCAACGGCTGGCTTAGCCGCGACCACTGTTCGCAGCCCTCGCAAACCTTCTTCCAGCAAGGCGACGTTACTGGCATCGAATGGACCCACTGCGCCAGCGGCGTGAGTATCAAGCATTACCGCGTCAGCGATGGCGGACACAACTGGCCTGGCACTCCCAACACCACCCAGGTCATCAACAGCAACCAGGTCATCTGGCAATTTTTCAGTGCTTACACACTGCCCTCTCCCCCCAAAAAATAGCAAAAAAGAGATGCGAGGATATCTCCTTCGCACCTCTTCTGCTTTGCTCAAGGTGGCAGCCGGTTTACTGCACCAGGGGCTGCGTACCCCAGAATGCATTAATTACCCCATCGTACGTAGTCTTCACCGCATCATACAGGCGAGCATTTTCAATCGCTTGCGCCGCCAGGCTGGCGAGGATTGTCAGGAACTTTAAATCCTCATCCGCGAAAGTCGTGGGTTTACTGCTATAGACACGCAGCACACCAATCGCCTCGTCATGTACCTCCAGTGGCACACACAGCGCCGAAACCAACCCCTCGCGTGCCGCCGCCTCCCGGTACTGGAAGCGCTCGTCGCTACGTACATCCGCGATATAGACAGGCGCGCAGCATAATATTTCGCTGTCCAACCGGCTGTGCTGAATATTCACCGGACCCTTTTGAAGATAATCATTGCTTAAACCATACGCAGCACTGACTTGCAACTGCCCCGATTCAGAGTCCAGTAAACGCAGCATGCTGGCCTTTGCTCCCATCGCCTCACTCACGCTGCGCACAATATTGGGCAATACCTGCTTCAGTTCGAGACTGGATGAAATGGCAAGGGCTACCTGGTGGAGGGTTGTGTAGTAGTCCTTTTGAGGAATCGTGCCATTTGTTGCTCCGTTCGCGAATTCATTCGTTAAATTCTCCATACTTTTCCTCTCCCCGGTTATAGGTTGGATAAAAATCAGTGACGGGGAACAGAACGACATTGTTTTTTTCCTCGCTGCACTCAAGATAACAAAAATAAGGAAAGCTTTTATTCCCAATGAGATATATCGTAAACTTTTTTTCAAAGAACAGCCTCACTTGAAGGACGCAAAGCGGGAGAAGCAGGAGAGCATCAGCCCTCCTGCTTCTCCCACGCTATCTTTAGCATCCTCTGACCTATGGGTGGGTCCACGAGAACCAGCCCGTGTCAAACTGTAACCCACCTTTCTGATACGTGAACTGATATTGCAGCACCTGGCCCGAACTTATACCGCTGACAGTGTACTCCCAGCGCGATGTACCACTGTTGTACGTCATAAACACATTTTGCTGCGAGAGGCCGGGCCGGATGTAGTGCAAGATCACATAACCCGCCGTCCAATCACAAGCATGGAACCAGGGCAGCGCCGTCGTGGAACCAGAATTCACTACCCCCTGCGTGAAGCCACCCGATGGACAGGAAGACGAGGTGGGAGTAGGCGTAGGCGTCGTGCCGCCCGAACTCGTCCCCGTGTATACCCGAACGTAATCCACCAGCATGGGAACCCCGGAGGCGGTAGAAGCCGTTGGACCACCACCAAATGCCGCCGGAAAGCCTCCACCCATCGCAACGTCGAAAATGATGAAGAAACTATGATCTACAGCGTTGGCCCATGTGGTCGCATCGACCTGGTTGGCTCTGAGCGTGAAGAAGTTCGTCCCGTCCAGGTACCAGCGAATCTGCTCAGGTGAGACGCTCCGGTCAATCTCCATCCTGTATGTGTGGAACGAAGTCTGGCACCCCGAACACGCGCGCTGGCCGCTGCCGAGCCCGGTTGTCTCGTTGCACGGCCCGCCCGAAGCAGTGCCACAATGCAGCGTCGCGAACTCAGAACTCAGCCCGTTGATATCTTCCATGATGTCTATCTCGCCGATACCTGGCCAGTTGAGATAGTTGCCACGGAACGCCTGCCCAAGCATCCAGAATGCCGGCCAGTAACCTGCAGCTGCAGCGCCCGAGACATTAGGCTGCTGCAGCGATGCCTCGACAGCCAGCAAACCACCAGCTGCGGCGCCGAAGTTCGTCCGCTGCGTCTCGATACGCCCGGATGTCCAGGTACCGTTTGCGCCGCGAATCGGCTTAATGGCGAGATGACCCGCGCCGTCCTGGTAGACGTTAGCTGTGCTGTTCGTCATCGTCTCCACTTCACCAGTCCCCCAGTTACTGGGACAGCCCGCACAGCCATAACCTGTCCCTGTGTCGTATAACCAGTTGGAAGTGTTGACACCTGTATTGGCGGATCCATTGAATTCATCGTTCCAGATCTGGGTCCAGGTGGTAGCCGCGTGCGCTACCGGCGCTCCACTCCATGGCGAAAAGCTCAGTCCTCCCAGAATCAGTGATCCCAGAATCAGCAGCGATGCTGTCATAAAAGTGAACCGTCTGCGCCGCTTCCGCGCATCGCTTACCTGGTCATTGTGCGCAAATAGCCACATAGATCTCTCCCTTCTTTGGTGAGTAGACTATCATTCGTCAACGATTGATCCGTTGTCCAGATTTCCCATAACGCTGGATATTGCTGTCTGCGCTGCGAATTAGTATCTCTACGCCGGTTATTCCTCCTTTCATTAACTTGATGTCTAGCTCTTCATGAGACAACGTGACAGCCTGACAACATATATGTGTTGCCTGTGCAAAAATACCTGATTATCTTTCTCTCCTTCGGAAAACGAGCGCGGGATCTCTACGGGCCGATCGAAGGCGGCCGTGGAGCACCGCTTGATGCCCGTACGACCAGGCTTGTCGGCAACTGGATACGAATAGGATGACCTGCGGAGCCATCTAATTCGTGTTGTGCGACTCCTTTCTGCTGCTTCTGGTCAGCGCGGTGGTCAGGATCGATCATGGTCAAGAGAATCTCGATGGCTTTGTGACCCATCTCAAAAAAAGGTTGTCGAATGGTCGTCAGCGGTGGCCTCATATGAGCCGAGAGAAGGTTATCGTCGAAACCAATCACCGTCATCTCTTCCGGTATCCGTATGCCCTGTTCTTCCGCAATCTCCAGCACCCCGTAGGCCATCTGATCATTTCCAGCAAAGATGGCGCTGGGCCAACTGCTGCGCTCACGTGCAAATAGCCTCGCGGCGCACTGGCGCCCGCCTTCTATTTCAAATGTGCCTTGTAGCGTCAGGCTGGGGTCAGGAGCAATCCCGGCATCTAACAACGCCTGGCAGTAACCCTGGAACCGTTCCATTGCGCAGTAGTAGCTCTGAGGTCCCCTGATGTGCGTGATACGCCTATGTCCCAGGTCTAGAAGATGTCGCGTAGCCGCATAAGCTCCGGCACTATTATCAATTCCAATCCAGGGAATGTTGGCCGGCTCCTCCTGATCATCGATCATTACCAGGGGAAGACCTTGCTGAAAACGATTCATCAGATGCCGGGAAAGCTCACCGGGCAAAATGGCTAACAGACCCGATACCATGCGCATGCCCAGGATGCGGTCAAGCACATCCGTGTGATTGCGTTCAATGCTGATGCTGTAGAGGACAATTTCGTATGCGGTCTTCTCGATGTACTCGGCCACGCCACGCATAATCTCGGGGACTGCTGGCCAGGTCAGCGGAGGAGCCAGCACGCCAACCAGGGGCGTTCGACCACCAGCAAGCCCGGTCGCTGTAACATTGGGGACAAAGTCATGCTCCTGCACAATCCGCATCACGCGCTCACTGAGCTCCCGGTTGACGGAGTGATTGTGGTTCAGAACCCGCGATACGGTTGCCTTAGAGACTCCTGCCAGCCGGGCGATATCCTGGATGGTGAGCTTTTCCGGCATTCTAAGCCCCTGCTTCCTTGCAATGAACAAAAGAAATGAATACTACTTCAGCAATATCGATGTGCTTGACGTGCATATGGAGCTTTATTAGTGAAACTATAACCTGGAAACCGGTTTCTGTCAAGAGATAGATCGACTTTTTCACTTCTATCAACCTGCAGTGTAAAAATTTGCCTGCTCTTTTACTGAGTCAAGCTTCTGTTGCCCCGCCGTATGAACATCGACAAATTACCGTGATATACCTCCCAGTGCGTCACCCAAATTGTAGGGCCACCCCTTGCGGGTGGCCAGCTTGTTTTATTAAGAGCTCAGACGCACATAAAAATAACGTTAAATATTGATGAGAGAATTCCTGGTATAGGAATTTGTTACTGATAAAGGTAAGAATTTCATGCTATACTAGGCGTGAAGCAGGCACAAAAAATTGAAGATTGCCGCTTAATCTAGGAAGCAGGGATATGCATGTTGAATACAGCCTCCTTGAGCGCGGTGCGAGGCGCGAGGTTCTCCCAGCGCTTCGTCAGGCCGTGCTACGATTCGTACTGCTTTTCTAATTTCCCCGCGACGATCGAATTCCTTCTTACCGGAGAGGGGCAAAGTACTCTGCCCGCAGACGTCTTTGGCGACTTCCCCACGCGTTATGATAAAGTGATTTTCCTCTTTGTAGACGGCTTCGGCTGGAAATTTTTCGAGCGTTATGCCGACGGACTTCCCCTGCTGAAACACATGAAAGAGCAAGGGGTCGTGTCTAAATTGACCTCCCAGTTTCCCTCGACAACCGCTGCGCATGTTACCTGCATCCATACCGGCCTGGAGGTAGGCCAGAGCGGAGTCTACGAATGGCAGTACTACGAGCCGCTGGTTGACGAAATGATCGCACCTCTGCTTTTCTCCTATGCTGGCGATAAAACGGCACGTGATACGCTCAAGCGCTCAGCCGTGCCTGGCCCGGCATTTTTCCCACAGCAGACGTTCTATAAACTGTTAAACAAACGGGGCATTAGTTCGCACATTTTTCAGTACTATGCCTATGCTGCCTCAACGTATTCGGACATTGTCTTTCGTGGTGCCAGGGTCCACCCTTATCGTATGCTGCAAGAACCTTGCTTCTGGCTGGCCGACCTGTGTAAGGCTAGAACAACCTCACCGGTCTACTGTTTCCTCTACTTCGATCGCATCGATGCCCGCTGCCACCTCTATGGACCAGAATCGCGGGAGAGTGAGGAGGCGATTAGAGACTTCTGGGAAACGTTGGAGCGCAGCTTCTTCAGAACCGTACGCGGCAAAAACCAGAAGACGCTGTTAATGATCAGCGCAGATCACGGGCAGACAGCGGTGGATCCCAGCACCACTTTCTACCTGAATCAGCAGATACCCGGCATTGAGCGCTACTTTAAAACCAATGCCAGAGGCAGCGCGCTGGTGCCAGCTGGCTCGCCGCGCGACATGTTTTTGCACGTCAAAGAAGCGCACATTGAAGAATTAATGGAGCTGCTGTGCCAGCGCCTGGCCGGTCGCGCCGAAGTTTATCGTACAGAGGAACTGCTGGCGCAGGGCTTCTTTGGCGCGCAAACACCATCGGCAACATTCCTGGGCCGGGTCGGTAACGTCGTACTGCTACCCTACCCGCGTGAGACCATCTGGTGGTACGAGGAAGGACGCTTCGATATGCATTTTCGTGGCCATCATGGAGGCTTGACTGCAGATGAAATGGAGATCCCGTTGCTCCTGCTGCCAATCTAGCCCTCTTTAGGGATATACATCGTGTCATCTCCTGCCAGGAACGATTTGCTCCTGATATGCGATAGAGATAGCCCAATAGTCATGTAGGGTTACTTTGACACAGGGAGGCAGAGACATCCAGCCTCCCTGCACGCGTCCTTGCCAGCAGTTGTGCACCCCATGCTCTCTTCTTCGCCGGGATATGTTTGCAGACCCTGCCACTTACAACAGGTATGTTCCAGTCCGGTGGACTGCCGTATCTTTCCCCCACTGCCGCAGGCGGCTGTGAAGGGTTGAAGGGTTGTGAAGGGTCGGTGAAGGGTTTGGTGAAGGGTTGCATCGGCTCTACAGGCCGTGTGAAGGGTTGTGAAGGGTTTCGGTACCGG
>JAFMRP010001155.1 GCA_017354095.1 Ktedonobacteraceae bacterium | reverse complement strand
TGGTTCGCCAGGCAGATGCAACAAGCTCCCGTGTTTGCCGAGTACCAGGCAAAGACGACCCGTATCATCCCGGTCATCGCGCTGCAACGGCGCCATTTATCAGAACAGACGGCAAAGGAGGACTAAGCATCATGTCACCAACCAGCATACGACGCCGATTTCACATCAGCGTTGATATTGAAACGACGATCAACGCTACTCCGCAGGAGAGGCCAGAACACGTACCATACTATCAGGCGTTTGTCCAACGACTCCTGGCACATCCCAAGATCCTCGATCAGCTCCAGCGCAGTACTGCTGCAGATGCCCTCAAGGGAGCAGAGAAGATGGTCGCTCTTGAATATGGCTGGGATAAGCGCTCTGATCAGCAGCTGCTGCAACCACTGATCGAACAGCTTGAGCCCGCTGCCCAGGCCTACTTCATAGAAGAGATCGAGGCAGGTGTTTCCGTGTACTACTTCGACGGCCTGGAGGCGACGGTGAAACAATGGAGCATGGCAGAGCTGGATAGAGACGTTTTAGACCAATAGGCATGTGCTGACGAGGGGAGAGAAACATCACCACTGAGAAAAAGGAGACAACCAGCATGCCTGAGGAATCACCAACCTCGGAAACATACATCCTGGGGCACCATTCCCAGGAGATCCATCGCTTACGGCTGCAAGGCCAGCTCCTCAACCCATTTACCCGACACCTGCTCCAGGAAGCAGGGATCAGCCAGGGCATGAGGGTGTTGGATATTGGATGCGGTCCTGGCGACGTGAGTTTGCTGGCGGCCGAGCTCGTGGGCCAGCAGGGTCAGGTGGTGGGGGTGGATAGCAATCCTGCTGCCCTAGCAGTGGCCCAAAGACGGGCACAAGAGGCGGGCTTTTCCCAGATCTGCTTCCAGACAGCTGACATTCACGAGCTTTCCGTTGAGGGACAGTTTGATGCTCTGGTGGGTCGGCTCATCTTGCCGCATGCCTCTGTCACCAAATCGCCGCTTCCTCACCTGCTAACCCATCTGCGCCAAGGAGGAGTGGTCGCTTTCCAGGAATTTGACTTCCCTGCTCACCAGACGAGCACCCAGCCAGTATGCCCACTTTGGGAGCAAGCCGTCACCTGGTGCATCGAGATCTCTCAAAGGGCCGGGGTGGATACGCAGATGGGGATGAAGCTCGCCCGCATGTTGATGGCAGAGGGATTGCCCGCTCCACAGTTGCGCTACGAGGCAGCGATAGGAGCCGGGCCTTCCTGGCTCGGATATGAGTGTCTAACTGAATTGGTGCGCTCACTCCTGCCGCTAATTGTGCAGTTGGGCATCGCTACTGCTCAGGACATCGAGATCGAAACCCTGGCGGAGCGCTTGCGGGAGGAGAACCGAAGTCTGGGGAGCGTTGCACGACTTCCCGTGCTCGTTTCGGCCCGGACCCATCTGGCATGAAGGGGAGGACCGAAGATGAGGCGCGCACGGATCTCTTCCCTCAGGCAAATATCGTGAAATTGACACTCCCCGCCATACATGACTCTATTGGGAAATTTTGTTCAGATATCGGAACGTCCCAGGCAAGCCGCCTCAAGGAGACGAGCAAAGGACGTGGCCCGACGCTCAGGACGCAAAAGCTTGCCTTAAGCTTGTGCTTGATGATGCGCGATGATGCGTAGCACGTTGATCCCAACTGCAATCTGTACATGGTGCAGGTGCGTCTTTCGCTCCCCACGATAGGGACTTCGTCGCATTCTCGTTCGACGCACCGCCTGTGAAATGGTTCCTTCGACGCCAGCTCGAAGTGCGTATTTCTCCTGGAAAGCAGACTCGTATTGCTCGTTTCGACGCTTTTATCATGCAACACAGGTTTCTTGAGGTAGAATTTTGAGAATGCGCCCCTTGGCCCCAGTGGTGCAGTGCTCTCATGCTATGCATGCCTGACAGATTTGGGAGGAAAACGAACCTCAATCTTGTCGGTGCCGTGTTGGTCAAGAAAGGGAGCCCATCGCTGGCTCAGTTGGCCTTGTGGACAACATACCCGTTGCTGATGCCAATCCCCTTCAAAGTCGTCAAGCTCATATCCCTCTCCGGCTTGTGCCCGCCAACTGGTTGACTCCTGGAGTGGGCCGATCATTTCTGTTCTTTGTTTGGCTTGCTCGACAAGAGAGGTGACACTGCTGTAGCCTTGATCTCCCAACAGGGTTGAAGGAGCCGCCTGGCGTTCGCGCAATCGGTTCCACTACCACGCTGTCAGGAATGGTCGCCGGGACCGTGTGAACCTGGACAATCACCGATGGCTTCAGGTGGTGCAGTGCTGCCACTGTCTGTGGAATGATGGGCTCAAACAAGGCTCCTGACAGGTGAAATCCTCCTACGACAGCATAGAGCCGCTCAATCCCGGTTTGTGAGCGCACTTGCTGGAGCGTATTGATGACCCCGGCGTGGCCACAGCCAGTCATCACCACCAGGCCCTTGTTACGGATGTGAATGACGAGGGCCTGGTCA
>JAFMRP010001154.1 GCA_017354095.1 Ktedonobacteraceae bacterium | reverse complement strand
ACAGCAAATCCCGAATACGACTTCGAGCAAGAGTGGGAGTAGTTTTAATGTGGGTTCTACGTATGCAGTGACTGCAACAGCTCTTGCCTCGCCGGGGCAACTTTTGACAGTGCAGGTTGGCATTGAAAATGGACGTGGAGATCCTAATACATCAACCATTGTCCTGACAGACTCCTACTCGAATAACTCTTTCAATGGTGAGGCCATCATTACTTGGGATCAGGATGACACGAGCACAGTCTGGGTGCAATTTAGTGATTTCCCGCTCCAGGCGGATCAGGTCTCGCCAATGGATAAATGCGACTACTCCATATCAGTTCTCGGAACCGAGGTGAGCGCGCAGGTTGTTACATTGTAACATCGGCTCAATAACACCCAGAAGCAAGGAAAGAATAGATCGATGAATGCAAGTACGAATGATCCTATTGACAATCAAAGTTCAGATACGGGGGCCTTTCCCCAGGTGGACCTGCCAACAGAACTCTCCGCCGATGTCGATACGACGGGTGCAATTGAGGACGAGACAATCCAGAGTGTGCGCTGGGATTTTTGCCTCCTCTTCGCGGGGCGAGCCTGGATGTCCTTGCCCGTCTATGCACCCTCGGCAGATGAGGCTGCGTCTACTATTGATGCATTTGTGCAACGCTTGAATACCACTCTGAAGAGCAAGGGATATCCTTCTAACATCTGTAGCTGGACAACAGGAGCTTGTACTTCATCTTAAGCTTCTTAAGTCGGCATATGATCACAAAGGAGGCAATGCTATGCCATCAATAAGGGGTCACAACATGGCTCTCTTACCGAGGGCTATAAGCCCAGCAGGGATGGTCGAAGAGCCACCATCTGATCACATTCTAGCTCTACATACGGTTAGCATGTAGAGCTTAAGGAAGGAGAAATGTATGGTATTACAGGAAATCAAAGTTCCCCATCGTGGTACCTATGATTTCGGGCTTGGCGTCGACGGGCTCTCGGGAACGGCAATGAACCTGGTCGTGGCCCCAACGGTATCAACATCCCATTCCCAGGGAGCCGATCAGTCATTCAGTGTCGCGCGCGTCGAGAAGACCGAGGACCTCCTGGAGAAGCTGGGCGTCGACATTGATGCGTCCTACGGATCTGCTTGCTTCGGCGCTGGCGTCTCGGCACGCTTCTCGTATGCTCAAGAGAAAAAGGTGCATGCCTCATCGCTTTTCATGACGATTACCAGTACCCTGCACTTTGCCGAGCAGAACATCCGCGAATGTGTGCTTACACCGACCGCGGCTCAGCAGGTAGGCAACCCAAAGATCTTCGCAGGACGATATGGCGATAGGTTTATTCGCACATGCCAGCGCGGAGGACTTTTCGTGGGGTTCTTAGGTATTGAGACATTCGATGAGAGCCAGGCGATGGAGATTAATGCGGAGCTTTCAGGAACCTATGGCCTGTTCAGTGCAGATGCAAAAGCCAATTTCTCCAACATCGCTAAGAAGCACAAGGTATCAATATCCTGCGATGTCTATACCGAAGGCGGCCCGCATATCGAGCTTCATGATATCACCAACCCAACAGAGCTGCTAGAACTGGCGAATACCTGGATGCGGGAGACATTCAATGATCCAGATAAATACGCCAAGCCCTACCAATGGACACTCTCACCCATCAGTATCGCGGAAGCTCCATTACCACCGAATCAGGCGGATATTGAGCACGCCCAGGATGTGCTGGCATACTGTGCGCATCAACGTGCGACGATGCTCGATCAGCTCAACCAGCTTGACTGGTGGAGCACGCACCAGGAGAAATATGACTGGACGGGGGCCGCCACTCTCGCGCAGATCGCTGATTGTGCCCGCTCCACGCAGATGGACCTGGACACGGTCGCAGCGTGCGCAAGTATCGCCATCAACCACCCGGAGCAGGCCAAGATGCCGGCCGACTATGCCGCGGCACAAGTTCCTCCCAGGAAGTACCCATCGTCGCAGCCGCTCCCGGTTGGGCCTAAGCCGAAGCCAGGCGAGCAGGTCCAGCAAGGTCATCTGCTTCCCCCCCTATCGTCGTTGAAGCTGTCTGACCCTATGAATTACAAGTACATTAAGCTGCCTGATAATCAATGAAGTTCGATCTATCGATGGAGAGTGATGGGCAGGACAGGCTAATTGCTGTGATGGCCCAGTCTGGAGCCAGAATCGCACCTATGAGCAAAACGGAGGCCCATTGCCAGATGCGTTCACTGAAGCTTTCTTCAAAGTAGCGCAACACGTGTATAATCCCTTTAGGCAGGTTGAGCATCTCTCTTTTCTCTTTTCGCAATCAGATGTGAGGGAAGCTTACTCTGCCTTTCCATTTTTGTCTAGCTTATGGATAAAGTCTAGCTTAGATACCTATCTCAAAATTCCCTCATCAAATTTTCATATTTACAGCTGGGGTGCTCATCTTTGTGGGGGGACTGCACGCCTCTCGCCAGTTCAGAAAACGTCAAGAGCGTACTCA
>JAFMRP010001153.1 GCA_017354095.1 Ktedonobacteraceae bacterium | reverse complement strand
ACCATCGAAAGGAGTCAAACGAATGAGTAAGAGTGAAGTGGCTCAACTCCGGGAGCGGCTCGAAGCCGAGCATCTCGCAGGACAACGGGCCCTCTCAGGGATCGCTGCTGGGACGGCTCGACACCGGGTGATCACTGCTCGATTGGAACGGATGCGAATGGTCAAGGACGCTCTGGCCCAGCAGATTGGCGAACGAGAGGCCATGCATGTGTGGTGTGAAGTCCTCGAAGGAGGCCCGTTGCCTCCCTCGTTCCCGTGAGCGCATGCTGAGTGCGGTCAAACGGACGAGAAGACATCAGCGAAACGAGAAAGAAGGAGTAAGATACATCCTGATGGAAGTGAGCGTCATCCCACAGACCGCTACGCTCCGGCTAGAGATGCTGCTGGAGCTGTTGCAGACACACCAGCAGACCTGCGAACTGCACGCTGAAGCGTCGCAATTTCTGGAAGATGGTGGACAGCCGCGACAGGTGAAGGTGACGATGCTGCTGCTGGTCGAGCGAGGACAGCTCCGAACCTGCCAGATTTGCGATCGTCAAAGTGGGGAGGTTCTCCTCACCGGTTCGCAGGCTCTGGCACGCTGTCGGCAATGGGGAACACTGGCCTGGCAGGTCTGGCCAGCGGCCGCACTTGCCACCGTACCCTTGCCACGTGCTAACAGGCCAGAAGAAGGGCTGCACGGCGCCTTTTCCCCAACAGCAGTCGCCTGGGGGCACTGGCGTGACCGCCCACCTCCGCGCTGGGTGCATCGTCCCAGCCAGGAGCAACTGGCAATGTTACCCCATCGCCAGCGTCAAGTGCTGATCTCGGTGAATGGACAACGGAGTTTCACCGATTTGAGCCAACTGCTCCAGTGCGCTCCGGAGCAACTGACCACCTTGCTAGACGAACTCGAAGCCAGAGGCTTGATTACGAGCACTGAGCACAGGAGCAGTAACGAGAAACCAGCTTGGGTCTCTCCCGCTCCTCGTTTTCGCCTGAATGGTACACGATGAGGAAGGAGAGAAAAGCTGGATATTGACTTGTCACTTATCAGCGGCTGCTTGAGCAAGAAACCACTCTTGTTTGGTGGAGCAGCGATGGAATATTACCAGCTACGCTCGGCAGGAAAGGATATCGATTTCCTTTTTACACCCGAAGATTTTTTTCGTTTAGCGGCGTGGTATCCAGAGCAAGTGGCAGGCGAGAGAATCGTCCTTGGCACACTGGAATGCTGGCGGCAGGTTCGAGGGTGTACCTATGAACAGTTGGAGGAGGGAGCACTGGAAACACGCTACTACCGAGTGCTCACACGAGAGAAACTCCTCCTCTTAAAAGCACTAGCAGTGGACCAAGAGAAAAATCAGCACGACATCTTCTTGCTGGCAAAACAGATACAGAAACATTTACAGCAAGAGCAATGAAAAAGTACGTGAGCGGTCTCGCGGCAGTAGAATATATGATGGGTATAGCTTCTCCGTCAGAAGATCCGCGAGAGGAGTGAGTGATGGACAATGGCAGGAGTGAGGTGGCCCGCGTCCGGACCGATATCAGAGCCGAGGAAGAAAATGAGTTCGAACGATGAGATCTTCACCACTCAGTGTTGCTCTCCCTGCTCTGGGACATCGTACGTTTGTCGTTTCGTCCTGATAGGCTCTTTGCTTATGGTATAGGCTAGAATGCTTCTTGTCAATCAAAAAAATCGGTGATTTGGTCTTGAAGCACTTTACATAGAAATAGCATATATTATTGTCCTTTACATTTTCTTGTCTACTTTTTCTCAGGTTCAAACCAGTTGTTCTTGAAAGGAGGACATCTTGAGAGCCCTTGAACAGCCGAAAGGCCACATCTCCGACCCTTACTCGCTACAATCAACGGAACTTCCCTTTCTCCTGCGTTTCGCACAACGCCGTTCGGTGGCGGATCCATCGCCTATCGGCGGATTCGGTGAAACACAAAGCGATGGGGCAACCACCTCCAACGATGGAAGTGAAGCATTCGACTGGCTCAATGATGACTAAAAAACAGACGGTTCTCCTCCTGAGTTATGAGAAAGATCTCACGGCTCAGGAAATACGCAAACAGCTCCGAGAGCGAGGAGTTCCCACCTTTCTCCTGGACACGGGCGATTTTCCCACCCGTGTCCAACTTCATGCTCGCTATGAGGGCGAAACGTGGGAAGGGTATCTTGTCATGCAAGACGGGGTTCAGATCGACCTCCAGCAGATCCGAAGCATGCTCTATCGACGCCCGACCCACTATCAGATTGACCCCACGCTTCCTCCCCAAGTGCAGGGTGCTGCGGAAAATGAATGCAGCCGAGGCTTTGGGGGGATCCTTCGTAGCCTTGATTGCTTCTGGGTCTCTGATATCGACGCCATTCGTGCCGCTAGTTTTAAGCCGCGCCAGCTGACCCTGGCACGACGGCTTGGTATGAAAACGCCACGTACGCTCGTTACCAATCAGCCTGGAGCACTCAAGCAGTTCTACCAGGAG
>JAFMRP010001152.1 GCA_017354095.1 Ktedonobacteraceae bacterium | reverse complement strand
TAATGTAAAAGGGATAGCTCTCGCTGATGAGAGGAGATGGCTTGAAAGCGCGCATCAATGGCGTTGATATCGCCTATGACGACCATGGCATTGGCTACCCGATTATCTTCCTGCATGGCTTTCCGCTCAACCGGAACATGTGGGCAGGACAGATCAGTGCGCTGTTGAGCGCGCAGCGCTATCGCCTGGTGGCGCCCGACTGGCGTGGCCTGGGTGATAGCGAACTGCCGGGTGATATCTCGACCATGGAGATGCTGGCGGATGATCTGGCAGGGTTGATGGATCACCTTGGTATGCAGCAGGCAGTATTGTGTGGTCTCTCGATGGGCGGCTATGCCGCGTTCGCGTTTTTACGAAAGTATGCCCAGCGCGTAGGTGGTTTAATCCTTGCTGACACGCGTCCGCAGGCTGATACCGAGGACAGGAAGATCAACCGCGAGAAAGTCGCACAGCTGGCCCTGGAGCAGGGAAGCGAGGCGATCGCTGATCTTCAGATACCAGGCCTGCTGACGAACGACACGCTTCAGCACCGCTCAGAGGTGGTGATTCGTGTGCGGCAGATGATCAATACCGCCTCTCCATCTGGCATCGCCGCGGCCTCGCGTGGTATGGCGTGCCGCGATGACTCAACTGATCTACTGGCGACTATTACCTGCCCCACACTGGTGATAGTAGGAGAACACGATACTCTGACCCCTCCTGGCATCGCACGTAACTATGCTGACGCAATTCCAGGTGCCAACTTTGCCCTTATTCCCCAGGCCGGTCATCTCTCTAACCTGGAACAGCCCGAGGCGTTTCTCGAAGCAATACGCACGTTTTTACTGACATCGTTTTAGCCCCGTTTAACCCGTGATAGGTGTCTCTTCAAAAGAAGTGTTATTGAAGTCCTAAATTCGCTGTATGTAACGTTTAAGATACATAGTTCTATAGTCCTGTGAGGGAACCAGGGGTTGTTTGATGAGTCAGATACAGTGGCATGGAAATGGACGACGGCCAGTGGTCCTGGTCGTAGATGATAATTCAGCTATTCGCGATATGGTGTCGTGGGCGCTGGAACTGGACGGCTTTGAGCCAGCGGAGGCGATAGACGGTCAGGCGGCTCTGGATTGGATGAGTAATGCCGCGCGTGAAGGACGCTATCCCACGGTTATTCTCCTTGATCTTGCGATGCCGGGTATGGATGGCCGCGCGTTTTTGCAACAGATACGCCAGCAGTGCCAGATTCCACCTCAACCTGAACCCATGGTGGTTGTGATTACAGCGAATGTTGAAGCGCCGGATGCCACTACCCTGGGTGTGGCGCATGTGATGGTGAAGCCGTTTCATGTGCGTGATCTGCTCAATGTGGTGCGCAAGCTGCTTTAGTGGTTTATGCCACAGGACTATGTGAGAAAAATCAATACGCGGACGTGGCAATTGCCATGCCCGCGTATTTTTATATCTCCTCTACCAGGCACTGGAGATGTGGGGGGGGATAGAGGGACAGTATGTGGCAGTCTGGAGGAAGCCTGTACCTTCTCTTGAAGGTTTCTTGAGCTTTGTCTGTTAGTATTATGTATAGCCAGCGGGTGGGAGGGTAGAGAGAGGTGATAGAAACGAATGTGTAGGAGGCTTTATGGATCTCCACGATCAGCCGACTGTCCCTGGGGGAACAGGAGATACAACACAGCCGATAGGGCCGGCGAATACAGGTGCCGGTCCTGGTGTGCCGCCAATGCCGCCAGGCGTGTCACAGGGGGCCACGAACCGGCGGGGCTTATCGCGTCGCAAGTTGCTGGTTGGCGCTGGGACGGCCGTTATTGCTGGTGGAGGCGTTGGCATCGCGGCACTGGCGCAGCAAGGTGGACTGAACCTGTTCTGGCATAATACGCAGTCGAACAACGCTGAAATTGGGCATTTGTTGCGCCGGGTAGGTTTTGGAGCGACACCGGCAGAGCTGCAGGAGTATGCGGCATATGGCTATGAAGGAGCCGTTGACCGTTTGATCAACTACCAGCAGATCGCGGATGATGAGATGGAGCAGCGCCTGAAAGCGCTCAACCTGGACCTCAACAAGGTGCAGAATCAACAGCGCTGGTGGCTGCTGCGTATGGCCTGGACCAGGCGGCCTTTGCTGGAAAAGATGACGCTCTTCTGGCATGGCCATCTGACGAGTAGCTATCATAAAGTAGGTGGCAACAAAGTGTTTATGCGCATGATCAATCAAAATCAACTCTTGCGTGCGCATGCCTTTGACACCTTTGATAATCTCCTGCTGGGGATTACCGGTGATCCCGCCATGCTGGTCTACCTGGATCTGAATACGAGCCGGAAAAATAAGCCCAATGAAAATTATGCACGCGAATTGATGGAGCTGTTCACGCTGGGCCTTGGCCACTATAGCCAGCAGGATGTGTCTCAGGCTGCGGTGGCGCTGACCGGCTGGCACGCTTCTGGCCTGCAGGGAAGGTATCTTCCTGGGAGCCATAATAACC